>BTQB01000063.1:0-10644 GCA_036985655.1 Anaerolineae bacterium
TCACCAGACACTAATGCTTGAACAGCAAACGGAAAAGTATCATAGGTCTGAATTCGGTCCTCACCAAAGAAGGCCTTGGCTGTCTCGAAATTGGTTGTGCCTGTCTGGGTTCCGATGACTAATTCGTCATTGTCCTGAACTTCTTCAATTGAGTCGAATCGATCTTCGTCGAATCGAACTAGCATGCGTTGTTCGATGCTAATGTATCCATCCGAGAAGTCAACGATTTCAGCGCGTTCTTCGGTGATGGTAATGCCATCTGCGGCGGCATCATACTGCCCGTCGGCCACTGCCTGGATCATACCTTCCCAACCCGCCTCAACAAAAACTGGAACACAATTTAGGAGTTCGCATATTGCCTCCCAAGCATCATAATCCCACCCGGCGGGCTCACCAGTAACCATACTAATATAGTTGAAGGGTAAGTATTGATTTTCGATGGCTATCGTCACTTCTCTCCCCTCAAGATCTGGTAAGCCATCGGGAGCGGCACTTGTCTCCTCATCGTATGTGATTTCTTCAATGTCATCGTAGGTGACCGCAAAGGCGTCAGTGAAGTATTTTTCGCCCAGCGCCTGCATGGTTCCATTTGCCTTTAATTCCGCCAAAGCTTGGTTTACAGCATCAACCAAGTCACTTCCCTTGGGGTAAATGAATCCTAAGTTGTCGCTCGACATCGATTCACCCACTAATTTCAATTCGTCGGCGTTAACACCTGTATATCCCTGTCCAGCAGTCTCATCAATGACAACCACATCCACATCACCAGACACTAATGCTTGAACAGCAAACGGAAAAGTATCATAGGTCTGAATTCGGTCCTCACCAAAGAAGGCCTTGGCTGTCTCGAAATTGGTTGTGCCTGTCTGGGTTCCGATGACTATTTCGTCATTGTTCTGAACTTCTTCAATTGATTCGAATCGATCTTCGTCGAATCGAACTAGCATGCGCTGTTCGATGCTGATGTACCCATCCGAGAAGTCGACGATTTCAGCGCGTTCATCGGTGATGGTAATGCCATCTGCAGCGGCATCATACTGCCCATCGGCCACTGCCTGGATCATTCCTTCCCAGCCCGCTTCAACAAACACTGGTTTGCAATTTAGGAGTTCGCATATTGCCTCCCAAGCGTCATAATCCCATCCAGCAGGTTCACCAGTAGCCATACTAATATAGTTGAAGGGCAAGTACTGGTTTTCGATGGCGATTGTTACTTCACGCCCCTCGAGATCTGGTAAACCACTTTCAGCTGGTGGAGCAGGAACCTCTGTCGCGGGCTCTTCATCGCCCCCACAAGCAACTAAGGCTAAGGTAAACACCAGTAAAATGACCATTCCTAAAAACCTGAATTTTCTCATTTCTTCTCTCCTTCTATTGAGAATTCCACACCCGCTTGCCATTGGGCAAACGACGCATGATTGGACGATCCACTAAGTTATCTCTCCGACCATAGTGGAACATCCTCTAACAAAGCGACAACCTGAGAAAAGTATAATATAAACCGATGAATGGTCAATACCCTGGTGAACATTATGTGAACATTAGTGGCTTTACTGAAAAATGGGATTATCAACGAAACCCACCCGGTTTAAAACCGGGAAGATCTTGACCCAAGCGCGAGAGTATTTTAAGCGTTTCGACGGGAGAATATCCATTTAATACGGGTGACGGATATATATCGTCACCAACAACAGCTTCGGTTGTTTAACTGGTTGCAGATATGTATCCGTAACCCATACTTAGCAGATTTCATTCTGTTAACCCCGCGCCATCTGATCGCATCTATCACGTTTAACAGTGAAATCGATAGAAGGTTTTTTAGATTCGAATTTTGGTATATTTCATGAAGATCAACCTTGATTCAACTGAGAAAAGATGGTTTTACAGGAATCCTCCCGCTTCAAAGCCAAAATTTTATAATTTCGAACTTGTCCCTATCATAAAATTAGTAAAGGATCACATTGGTCATGAATGAGCTTATTAACCTGCATCCGGAGGTCGCTTCGGCTTTAGGGGCCAGCGGTCCCGTCGTTGCCCTGGAAAGCACTGTCATCGCCCATGGTCTACCCCATCCACTTAATCTTGAGACAGCCATCAATATGCAGCATGCCGTTCGGGAAGCTGGCGCCGTTCCTGCCACCGTGGCCATCATCCAGGGGAAGATCTACGTTGGTCTTACAGGAAGTCAACTCGAATATTTAGCCACTCGGCCGCGTTCAGATGTGCGGAAATGCAGCCGCCGTGATCTGGCTGTAGCCTGCTCAAATGGCGAAGATGGCGCTACCACAGTGGCGGGAACAATGATCCTGGCCCATCTTGCAGGGATCAAGCTGTTTGCTACCGGTGGCATCGGCGGCGTCCACCGAAATCGTCCATATGATGTCAGCGCAGATTTGTTTGAACTTGGCCGGACCCCGGTTGCTGTGGTCTGCAGCGGCGTAAAATCGATCCTCGATTTAGAAAGAACGCGCGAGATGTTGGAGTCGCTTGGCGTTGCTGTGCTGGGTTACCGGACAGAAGAAATGCCGGCCTTCTTCTCTGTTGATAGCGGTTTGCCCGTAGATAAACGAGTAAATTCAGCAGCCGAGGCGGCCGCTACCATCAAGGTCCACAGCCAGCTCAATCTTGGATCAGGTATCCTTGTCACGGTCCCTGTTCCTGAGTCCAATGCCTATAAGGGTGAAGAAATTGAATCAGCAATTATTAAGGCCAATGAAGAAGCTGGGGCGGCTGGAATTCATGGGGCAGAGGCCACGCCTTGGCTCCTAAATCGGATAAATGAGATAACTGGCGGGAAAAGCGTTCAATCAAATTTAGCCCTGTTGATTAATAATGCTCGGATAGCGGGAGCCATTGCCGCCAAACTATCTGTCCGGTAAGTATAAATTCCTGGCGAACTTCACCCAACGGGTTATTAAATCGCGGAGCTGGTTTTAGCTTCGCCCTTCTTACAACAGTTAACTGGTCCACCGCCAGCGCGCTGGGGCCGCCAGCGCCACATTTCATCGGATTGTCTTCACATTTGGGCTGCCTTTGTTGCTGCCTCTTGCCGTTTGCGTTTATAACGAACGTTTAGGTGGGCGCCAAACAGAAAGATTAGCCCGCTGAGGTAAGCCCAGGCTAACAAGGCGATAATTGCTGTTACCGAACCGTATATAAGGTTTGATAAGGTAAGGTAATTTGTAACGAAAATTAAAAACGCTCTTTTAGCTAGCTCCCAAAACAGACCGGCAATAACCGCGCCAATAATGACATCTCGCCAGGTTAAAGATACGTGGGGCAAGGCAAGATATAACATGGTGAAGACAAAAATATTCATCAAGGCTGCTCCGACAAAGGAAAATAGCGGGGTAAGGACGACCAATTGACCAATCATTAATCGATCGGCAATAGGCACAGCGAAACTCCAGGCGATTGATGCGGCCCACAATAAAACCGCTAGGAGTAACGTCAAAACGATAGCCAAAGCCCGGTAATAATATACAGAACGTACCCTTACCCGCTCTCCCACCCAGACTGAGTCTAATGCTCGGGTTATCACATAAAACAGCGAGGATGCCGACCAGATCAAGGTAATAGCAGACAGACGTGTTATTGCTCCTCGTGACGTCAAGATCCGATCCAGGTTTGCACCCAGCAATTGCTCAAACCCTGGAATCACGAACTCTAATCGGTCGAGGATACCGGAGCCTAATTGGGTTGGATCGACGAAGAAACTGGCTATGGCCAGGGTCAACAATATAAGTGGAAAGACTGATAGGAGTGTAAAATAAGCAAAGGCAGCGCCTATAAGAGAAGCCTCATAGGACAGCACTTCCCGAATTGAACCAATAAATATTGCCAGCCAGCCATCGGTTCGCTGGTTTAAGTTCCGCAAGTGGCGCCGGCCTTGTTGAATAATTTGGTTCCATTCTGTAATGACATTCTGCCAAATCATTTGTTGAATGCTTAGTAAGTGGTGAGATTGAAACTACAGGTACAATTCTCGCAGATTTTACTCTACCTCTATTGGGCGTAAAAAAAGTGCGTCCGTGGCCGGTAAGCGAGGAACCTCGACCTGTAAGCGTTTTCCCGTCTCGGGTAAGTACAGCCCGATTTCTAGAGGATAAGTGCCAGGAGGTAAATCGGCCGGTATTTTTATTGTATAGGGATCTATAACAACCTCGCCGCCAAGCCATCCGCCCGTTGGATACGCGCCCTGTTGCGGCCAAACATCATCCTGCCATATGCAGCATGTACCGTCCGAATTAAGCAGGTGGACGAAAACTGTGTAATTATCGGCCGGCTGTTGAAGCGCCAACCAAACCAGTTCCAGTTCATACTCCTCTGGTCCTTTCGCTTCAAGGTTATAACCTACCAAATTAATTTCATTGCCAAAAGTAGCATCTTGAGGAAACTGGGTGCCTGGCGCCGTATATAATCGATCCCCTCTCTCGACCGTTACCGGACCCAGGTCGGCCGTAAGCAGCGTTTCGTCGTTTCCATCCAACAGCCGCAAATTGAGCTGGTATTCACCCTCGGATATGTCAGTTGGAATTTCTAGTGAGTGACGATCGATTACAAAATTGGGATCGACCCAATCAGAAAAGGGATATGTGCCGTGAACGGGCTGGGTGTTGGTCAATATCAACCCCCGGTTATTTTCATCGATTAATTCAAAACGAATTGTCCGAGGATTCAAGGGACCGTCCGATTCCCACCACAGACTTACTGGCAGTTGGGCGCCAGTCGCTATGACATCAGTTTCTCGCTCAAACCCAATAAGAGTCAGGTTTGGTCCAGCAGGCAGATTAAGAACGAACGATGGTTGGGGCGTACTAGTTGGCGGATCGCCAGCCAGCACATAAACATCTTCAATATTCAATGCGTTGCCAGCATAGCGACCAGCCTGGTCGATGACAGACAGCTGATTAGAAGTATCTGGTTCAAAGATACCGGTACGAAGAATATAAGGTCCTGGTGGAATGCCGTCTGGCAGGGGTAGATCTACCCTCAGAATTATCAAGTCGCCTGGCGACCATTGTTCTGATGGATAAGCGGATGGCTCTGCCTGGCTCCATCGATGCCCCCACTGATCTTCTAGATGCACAAAAGGCATCAAGCTGTTTGTCGGTGCTTCTTCTACACGCCAGATCAGAGTTACAGGTAGTTCTTGTCCTGAATAACCAGGTCTAACGGTGTAGCCTATTAGGGTAATAATGCCATCGAAGTTAACATTTACTTCTAAGGTTTCACCAGGGAGATCGACCGGTTTTGATATTCTGTAAACTTCGAAGGTAGGCAGGCCATCAGGGCCCTTGGGCCCAAGGTAGTATGGATCCTTCGATAACAGGGGGGTCACCCAGGCTGGCTTTGGCGTGTTGTGGGTGTAGATTATCAGGCCTTCTGAACCGGCTGGAAATACAATCGCTTGGCTATCAGGCAGCCACTTCAAATCATCGTAAACGTCGCTGAGAAAGGCCAATGTTGGGTGCTGATAATGTTGGCTGGCTACGAATAATTCCATATCATCGGCATCTAATTTCTCCAGGTATCGGGCCACTGCCACCAAATCTGAATCATTTTCGTAATATAGGTCGGTTCGGGGACTCCACTGGCGGAAATAGTCCCAGGAAACTCTTACTCCTCCTATGACCAAAATCAAAATGAGAGCTGTAGAGATCATAGGCGGCCGTGTTGACCACGATTCAGGCAGCTCCATAGGAAGCCGCTCCATTACCGCCAGCCGCTTTTCGATTCCCATAACTTGTTTGTAGAGGCTGTTTACCGGCGCCTGAAACGCTGCCAGCAGGGTAAAAAGACCGACTGCTGGAAGGATGTATACAAAAGGCAGCAGGCCGATCGCCCTGAGATTGCTGGGTAAGATCTCATTGATTGCCAGTGAAGAAGGTAAGATCATGAAAAATGGGATAAGGACGAGTAGCAAGTAGGCAGCCCTTCGCTGGGAATTTGATTGTTTACCGGTTCGATAGAGGGATACCAGCCATCCGACCACCGCCAGGCCGCCCCAAAACCAGTTAAATATTGGGCGATCTGGAATATTAAATCGCCAGTAAGGGTCGCCGCGAGTGAAGAACATTCCTAGCGCCTTTACATAGCTGTCGAGATAAGATGCCGCCGGTCCATTTTGGGCAGTTACTTGATCAAATCGAACCCAAAATGCATCAGGATTATTAAGAAAGAAAATCAGGAGAGGCAGGGCAACGATTAGTGCGGCTCCGAAAAACGCGGCTAGCTGCTGCAGGTGAAGTCGGCGGTTGCGACGATCAACTATCAGGGGAATCAGCGATAATGCCAGAGGGATTGGAAATATTCTTGCTGCAAGATACGTATATGCGGTTAAGCCCATGGCCACACCGCTGCCAGCGATCCAGGGCCACGACTTATGTCGGAGTCCATGAAAAAGCGCTGCCACGGCAAGAGCTTGCAGAAGTGGTTGGGTAATTGCTCGGAAGCCCAGGCGGCTGAACATGATATGCCAAAGGGAAATCGAAATCAAGGCGGCCGAGAACAGCCCAATAGATCTACTGCCCATTAATTCATAACCAAGCCTATAGGCTGCAGCCACCGTTAAAATTCCAATAAAGGCGGCCGTGAGCCTCAAGGCAAACACTGATTCCCCAAGCATAGTCATGAGGCCGCCACCCAGATAAAAGAATAGAGGTTCCTTTCCAGTGTAGCTGGTGATAAATACCGGTCGATCCCCACGTAGGCCGATATCTCCAGCAAGAATGCCATTGGCTGCTTCATCAAAATGAAGGCCGGGTGGGCTGGTAGTAAGCTCTGGAAAACGCAAAAGGGCGGCAGCGATAAGACCACCTACCATCAACGCTAGAGCCAAATGACGATTCATACCACTAGATTTTAACGAGAGGCATTTAATTGGTCGAAATGTGCTCTTGGATTCTCCAAAAGATTAATTTTCGAACCTCAACAGATTATTATTGATTCTTCGGTTGATAACGATAGTGGGACAAGCGTTTCTTATATTGGCGAAGACCTGTCAGGTGTGATCTTCATGATGTTCCTATTAAGCGTAGGTCTTCCGTAGGTTTTACGAAGCTTGAGCGTACAGTATTATGTTGACTACTCGAATAGAATCAGAGTAGATGAAAAGATAAACGATTAAATCTCTTCTTCTCCTCCTTTTTAACGAGAGTCGGGGTTCGGCGTCCCTGGCTCTCACAGAAAATAAGGCGGGCTGGTAAAATAATATCAGCCCGCTTTTTTTGTTGAGCAAATAGGGCGTATAATTCTCGCCTATGGCCTTCCAGCAAATGGAGCCAAATACCCAGCAGAGTGATCGGCAGCGGATAATCCAGGCAGCCACTATAGTCGGGGCAGCCTTTGTCGCCAGCCGTTTATTGGGAGTCGTTCGGGATGCTACGATCAACTACTTCTACGATATTGATAGTTTGGAGGCTAACGCCTATTTCATTGCCAGCCGGTTTCCTGAAACCCTTTTTTTAGTAATTGCAGGCGGCGCCATAGGTTCTGCCTTTATTCCCGTTTTTTCAGGCTATTTTGTTCGGGACGATTCAGTTGGGGGGTGGCGGTTATTTTCAGCGATTGTCAATCTAATAACCATAATTACAACTGTCATCGCAGGTATTGTCTTCATCTTTACTCCCCTCCTGATCGAAACCCTTTACCCAGATTTGGTAAGTAGCAATCCCCAACTGAAAGATATGACTGTCGAGTTGATGCGCTTGATGCTCATCACACCGATTATCTTTGGGGTAAGTGGCGTTGTCATGGCCTCTCTAAATGCCAGACAGCACTTTTTTCTGCCGGCCATAGCGCCAAGTGTCTATAACTTAGGGATCATCTTAGGAGCCATTTTCTTTGCGCCAAATATCATGGGTTTAGCAATTGGCGCCGTTGCCGGCGCCATCGGGCATTTACTCATTCAGATCCCAGGGCTTGTTTTAGTGAAGGCCCGCTATACACCGGTCGTTACGATTGCAGACCGGGGAGTGCGGCAGGTACTGGTCCTTATGTTTCCCAGGGTTCTGGGACTTTCCTTCGGTCAGCTCAACCATCTCGTTATCCAGATCATGGCTCAATCGATGGTTCTGGGCAGCATTCCGGCATTAACCTTTGCCTGGCGAATCATGATAATGCCCCAGGGAATAATTGGCCAGGCCTTGGCCATTGCTGCTTTTCCCACCTTTGCTACCCTGGCTGCAAAAAACGCACTTGATGAGATGCGTAGCATTATCGTTGACATGTTGCGCCTTATTCTCTTTTTCAGTCTCCCCGCAGCTTTGCTCCTTATATTGTTACGCCAGCCGTTGGTCTCTTTTCTCTTTGAGCGTGGTCAATTTGAAGCTGAGTCAACGTCACTTGTAGCCTGGGCGCTGCTATTTTATGCTTTGAGCCTCGTGGGTTTTGCAGCACTTGAGATAATATCGAGAGCATTTTATGCCCTTGAAGATACTTGGACGCCGGTTATTGTTGGCGCTCTTCAGCTAGCTGCGATGTGGCTTATCGCTTACTGGCTGACGTCCACGGTTTTTCCCAAATTCGACCTCCTGCAATTTGGCGGATTAGCTCTCGGCTATACGATTTCCGTAATCCTTGAAACGATAATATTACTCTGGTTGCTCAATAGAAAAGTTGGGGGGCTAGATAGCGCTCGCTTGTTTGATGGGCTGTGGCGGATGGGGATGGCCTCGATTTTGATGGCCTTGATCAGTCAATTGCTCTTGGTTCAGGTTCCCTTACCCAATCTCTTCTTGCAGTTAATTTTTATACTAATGATTTCCGGCTTCACATATTTAGGGGCTTGCTTACTTCTCCAGGTGTCGGAACCACGTCAGCTGTTGATATACCTGCGTCAGCGTTTAGGAAGATAATGATTAACAAAAAACCGCGGCTATTGCTGCGGTCATAACAAAGTGCTGTTTCAATATTAATAATTGATGAACTTACTCTAATTGCTTGCTGAAACCCCTTCGATGATGCTAAAGCTTGATTGACTCATCAGCTTATCCTCTACCCAGACTTCAAGCGAATGGTTCCCTAACTGAAAGCCTTCTTCTGGTCCGAGGTAGACATAGCCTGGTCCGTCGCTGCCGTAAGACCAGACCTGTTCTCCACCATTAATAACCTGACCATTTCGCTTCCACACCCATGACCACCTTGTTCCTTCCTCCATATTTTCATAGTTAAAGGTTGCATAGAGTGTGAAATACCCCTCAGTAAAACGGCTGCCTGGGTCAACTGCCTGATAATTTGATGTGATATCGGTCGAAAAGGTAATTGGACCGATATTCGTTTCTCCTGAGCTCCCGCCAGTCGCCTCTCTCTCACCAGGTTCGTCGCCTAAATTGGGCGCCGTTATTATCGATTCGGCAAGTTCGACCTCCGAATCAATACTATCTTCGCCGTCAAGCCCTATATTGATTGTGACAATATCAGGTGAGGCTTCTGCAACTACTTCTTGAACACCGGGAGCTCCGACACTCAATGAGGATGTTGGCTTGGCGTTTAGTAGGACCGTTAAACGAGGTGTTGTGTCAGTGGGTGACTGCCAGGCGTACATTGTTGCAATACCCGTGAGAACAAGTAGCAACGCGCTCGCCGCCATGTAGGATTGCATCTTCCTAGCGGCCTGAACGCGCAAGAAGTAATATGGTGATCGCTTGGCTTCACGCCATGACTTGTATGTGACCGTTATTGTTAATAACAGGAGCAGGATTAACCCGCCCAGTAGCCATGGTATGATTGTACCTGGTAATATTCCAGTCAAGTAGTTGGACGCCTCTTCCCTTGATATCGGAACTGTGAAAATTATAACAGAGGCAAATGTGACTGCAAGAAGACTAATTTAATTGCCACTAAAGTGCCCCTGATCTGCCATCTGAAAAAAGCTTTATCCAAAATAATCATAATGAGTGAGACCATGTTTAAATTTGTTACGATTTATCGCCGAGTTGATGATGAAGACCGGTTAGAGGATTTCTTTTCCTCTATCCATCTACAGTTGGCCGAACAGCTTCCGGGCCTGGTTCGGACTGAGGTTAGTCGAGTAGGAGGAAAACCAGGCGGTGAATCTCGTTTTCATCTGATGTACGAGCTTTACTTTCAATCGGAAGATGATTTTTTTAATTCCTTGGGCAGCATGCCAGGCAGGAAGATGATGGCTTCATTAAAAGAGTGGGCTGATGCTAAGCTTGTGACCTGGTTCTATGCTGATTCATGGGAGGAAGAAGCGACTCAGCGCGCTGAGCGATCGTAGAGATCATGTTGAATATCAGTCCAGCAAACAAGCGCCCAAAAACTTAAGATCAGCTTCCATGAACTTCGATCGTACTCTCTCGTTCTCACGGTTGAGTCCACTGAAAAAAGCTCACAGGTCAAGATCCTTCCAGAGGTTCTAAACCTCCGTGAGGATTCTGTTGATACCACCTTTTTTCAATGGAGGTACGGTTGTCTATCAAATATTAGCCGAACTCTCGGATGAGTAGTTCTTCCAAGCAGCGCTGGTCTTGATGTATAATCTAATTGAGTGTCCAGCTGGAGGATTGTTTTATGCCACTTCTTCGTCGTATCATCACTCTGCTCCTAATTCTAATCGGTTTCCTGGTCGCGTTTTTAACAGGAGTAGCGCTTTTCTTTACTCGCATGCTTGTACGGCCT
>BTQB01000064.1:0-10641 GCA_036985655.1 Anaerolineae bacterium
TTGGCGGCATACTCCTGACGCTGCTGCTACTCAGCCGTGCTGTCAGCGAACTCGACACCTTCCCGGAATCATGGAACATTGGCTTGAATGTAGAGCTAAACGAGTTCAAACGTTGGGTGGTGGTCAACCGAAACTCACACTGGCTCTTCATCTATTTCTTCGAACCTCTGAGCTTCTTCATTGATTTCTTCCTGCGCCGGGTTGAGGATTTTTTGCTGTGGGCGCCCTGGCCGGTTGTGATCTTGGCCTTCTTTTTTTTCGCCGAACGGATCCAAGGTTTGAGCCTGGCCTTGATAGTAGCGGCATCCCTGATGTTTATGGGTCTGTTCGGGTTGTGGGAAGAAAGCATGCAGACGCTGGCGCTGATGGTCACGGCCGTTCTTATCGCCTTAGCAATTGGTATTCCGCTCGGGATCTGGTCGGCCCAAAATAACCGCGTCGAGAAGATCTTGCGCCCGATTCTCGATGCAATGCAGACGATGCCGGCTTTTGTGTACCTGATACCCGTCCTGTTGTTTTTCGGTGTGGCCCGGGTTCCCAGCATCATTGCCACCGTGATTTACGCCGTACCACCGGCGATCCGGATGACCAGCCTGGGTCTGCGCTCGGTTCCTGAAGAGGTTCTGGAAGCGGCCGAGGCATTTGGATCCACAGAACGGCAGCTCTTACGCAAGGTGAAGCTGCCGCTGGCCTTACCTACCATCACCTTGGGTATCAACCAGACGATCATGATGGCCCTGAGCATTGTGGTGATCGCAGCGCTGATCGGAGCAGGCGGTTTGGGAGATGTCGTGCTGAAAGCGCTGCGTCGTCTGCGGGTGGGTTCGGCTCTTGAGGCGGGATTGGCTATCGTGCTGCTTGCGATTTTGTTGGATCGAATGAGCGCAGCTTTGGCCCAACGCGAACGACACAACAGTCCGCAATTTAGTGGTTTTCGCCTGTTTGGAGAGAAGCATCGCGGCAGCAGGGTGGTAGAGTGGATTGAGGGTGGCCTGGATCGCCTTTACAACCTGTTTAGTAGGGCAAATGTGTGGCTGGTAACCCAGTTAAGACGGGTTTTTAGGCGAGAGGAGGGCTTTCTGAGCGGCCGCTGGCTGGACACCCACTCTAGTTGGATCACCCTTCTTATTCTACTGGCCTTGCTGAGCATCTTATTACGAATCCTTGGCGCCCACTCCTTCCCGGATCAGTTACGGCTGGATATCAGCCAACCGGTGGATGCGCTGGTGAAGTGGATGCAGGTGAATCTCTATAACATCGGCGGCTCTGGTATCGGAACAGGCCCGCTGCGAGATTTCCTCATCATCTACATCTTCCAACCGCTGAAATCGTTCATGACTGAGCAAGTGCCCTGGCCGGTCATCACATTTGTCTTTGTTGCCTTAGCCTACATCGCCAGCGGTTGGCGACTGTCACTGAGTATCTTCTTGTTAATCATATTCATTGGCTTCATCGGCATGTGGCCGTTGGCCATGGACACGTTGGGTCAAACCCTGGTGGCGGTCGTTATTTGCGTGGCCATTGGCATTCCTCTGGGCATTTGGGCTTCACACAATGATCGCGTCGATATTACCATGCGCCCAATTCTCGATTTTTTACAGACTATTCCGATCTTCGTTTACTTGGTTCCGGCAATCATGCTGTTGGGAACGGGAAGCGTGGCCGGCCTTGTCGCCGCAATCTTGTATGCGATGGTGCCGGTTATTCGCCTGACAAATGCAGGTATTCGCGGCGTAGACAAGACATGCGTGGAGTCGGCTGAAGCCTTTGGTAGCACCCGCTGGCAAACCTTAAAAACAGTCGAACTGCCGCTGGCCCTTCCGTCCATCATGCTGGGCATTAACCAGACGACGATGATGGTCCTGGCCATGGTGATCATCGCCGGGTTGGTCGGAGCCACTGGACTGGGCTTAGAGGTGTATCAGGGATTCGCCAATAATAATCTTGGGCGTAGTGTGGAAGCAGGATTGGCGATTGTTTTAATTGCGATTGTGATTGACCGCATTACACAGCAGCTGGCAGGGAAGGCAGCCGCAGCGGTGAATGTGGCGTCGTAACTATTCATAGTTCAAAGGGAGAAAAGAAATGTTTAGAAAAGTGGTATTGGCAATCGTATTTTTACTTGTTCTTTCCTTGGCCGCTGCCTGTGGCGGTGGTGGCACGGAGACCATCACATTGGTTGAAAACCCATGGCCGGCATCGGAACTCAACGTAGCAGTGGCTAAAATTATCATTGAGAGTGAGCTGGGCAATACGGTTGAAATAGTGGCCCTGGATGAAAACGCTCAATGGGATGCGATTTCGGGCGGTGATGTGGACGCGAGTCTGGAAGTCTGGCCGTCGGGACATACCGAGCGTATCGCCGAGTACATCGACGATCTGGGCACGGTAGAAAATGGAGGCCCGTTAGGGCCTGTCGGCGAGATCGGCTGGTTTGTGCCGACCTATGTCATTGACCAGAATCCTGAGCTGGCCACGTGGGAGGGTTACAAAGACCCGGCCGCCGACTTCTCTTCAGCCGAAACGGGAGACCTCGGCCGTTTCCTAGGGGCTGATCCTAGCTGGGTGCAATACGACGAACAGATCATCGAAAACTTAGGCCTGCCTTTCCAGGTCGTCTGGACGGGTTCAGAGGATGCATTGTTAGCTGAAGTATCCTCCGCTTACAGCCGCAAGGAACCCGTGTTGTTTTATTTCTATTCTCCACACGCTCTGTTCCAGGAATTTGACCTGACCCAGGTCGAATTACCCGCTTACAGTGACGAATGTTATGCCGATCCAGCGGCCATAGACTGTGCTTACCCGAAGGATAAGTTGCTGAAGATATTCAGCGCCGATCTCAAGGAAAAGGACGCCGACGTGTACACGTTCCTGTCCAATATGAATTATGGCAGCGATGCTCAAATTGAGATGCTGGCCATGTTAAATGAGGGCAAGTCGGTTGAAGAGGCAGCCCAGGCCTGGGTGGATGCTAACAAAGATATTTGGAGCAGCTGGCTGCCTTAAACTAATAATGTAAGAATTATGCAGTTGGGGCGATTTCAACAAAAATCGCTAATAATGAAGCTTGCTCTTTAACAATCTGTTCACCAGCAGCGCTCACCAAGGATTGATGCCTTCAGAGACCGAGCAGGTCATCCCGTGGTTGGCGCAGGTTAGCTAACCCTTCATTGAAGACCTTTATCAAAGATCTTCATCGAAGCCCTTTATCAAAGGCGACCTGCATCGGTCTCTTGGGCAAAAAGTGCTGGTATTCGCTCCCGATCTAATCGTGCGGCCGTTGTCCGTCAAGGGCGCCACTTAGCCAGATATGGCCTTTGCCTTGGAAATTATAAATCTTGGATTTTTTATGCAGGTCGTGGGAACGTGTGCTGGTGAATGATTGTTTTATCCTCCAGTAGATGTACAAAACTAAATCCTGGATCGTGCTCATTATCAAAATGCGTGATGATATCGCCAGGCCAGGCGCCAAATTGGCTAAATGCGCTGGCTACGCTCACATACGTAATACCATCAGAGATTGACTGCATATGCTGGTGAATGTGGCCATGAAATACACCCCGCAGCCGTTGAACTGAGGGTTTTAGCGCTTCGTGAAGCTTATCCCCGTTCAAGATCAACATATTTTGATCCATCCAGGGTGAGTTCATAGGCAGCGCCGGATAGTGAATAAAAACAGTCAATGGCTGATCTCCACTCCTGGCTTCCACGGCTGCCAGCTTTATCTGAGAATCAGGCAGCCAGCCATTAGGATCGATCTCATCCGGTCCCCGGGCGTCGAGAACCAAGAACCGGAATCCAGAAATTTCAAAGCTGTACGAAAGGCGGCCGGGATCTTCTCCCACATCCTGGTGAGGACCCATCGGAAGAAAATGTCGAATATCAGCGGCCGTATCGTGGTTTCCATTCACATAATAGATTGGCGCTTCTAAGCGTTCAAAATACTTTGCTGCCAGGCGATAGGCTCTTGGATCAGGATCAGCGACGATATCACCCGTATGGATCACAAAATCGGGCTTGTAGGGTAACTGGTTAATGGTTTCGACGAGACGTCGTGCACAAGGCAGCGGGTAATGGCCATGCCGGCTGTAATCGGCGCTGGGACCGATATGAGTATCGCTTATGTGAACGAAATAGACACTATTGGAGGGCATGATTTTACTAATATGCGGTGTCTCGATCCCAATCGCCCCCGAACCCAAGGTCCTCGGACCGTTTTAGGAATCGAGGGTGTCTATCTCCTTATCTAATGACGTAGCAAGAGGTTAGGGAATTGCCGCAACAGAAAGGTTCAGATCCCCAACCAATCTGGAAACAGAGGCATCCATCACCTGGAAATAAGGACTTGGGCTAATCCCTATCCAAACTATAAAGATCAAAAAGGCTATAAATATTACCAGTTCTCTGGTATTGATGTCGCGCAGACGGCGATTTTCCTCTTTATCCAGAGGGCCCAGAAATACTCTCTGGAACATCCACATGAGGTATATTGCGGCAAGTATTACTCCGGAGGCGGCAAAAGCGGTGTAGATCCAGGCGTTAGACCCAAGGGCCTCGTCCGCCCCCATCGAACCCAGCAAGATGGTGAATTCACCAATAAAACCATTTAAGCCCGGCAATCCCATGCTAGATAGTACAACCACCAACGTTAAGGCGGTAAAGACTGGCAGTGCCCGCCAGATCCCGCCAAAGTCTGACATCAATCTTGTATGGCGCTGCTCGTACAGGATACCCACAATGAAAAATAAGGCTCCCGTGCTCAAACCATGGTTGATACCTTGAAGGATTCCTCCTTCTATTCCCTGGACATTTAATGAAAAAATCCCTAGCATTACGAATCCAAGGTGGCTAACACTGGAATAGGCGACAAGCCTCTTAACATCCTTCTGGGCAAAGGAGACAATGGCCCCATATATGATGCCAATGATAGCCAGCACAGCGATAAATGGAGCGAAATCAAAAGAGGCCTCGGGAAATAGAGGCAGGTTGAAGCGAATAAAACCGTAGGTGCCCATCTTCAACAAGATACCGGCCAGGACAATGGACCCGGCCGTCGGCGCCTCCGTATGAGCATCGGGCAGCCAGGAATGGAACGGAAAGATTGGCACCTTAATAGCAAATGCTATGGCGAATCCAAGGAATAACAGCGCCTGGACAGGCATGGCGGCAAATGTTCCTCGACTGGCGATTAATTCCGGAACAGAGAAAGTATCATTAGTCAATCCCAAATAAAGGATGGCGACAAGCATAAATAGTGAGCCGGCCATAGTGTAGAGGAAGAACTTGATCGAAGCATAAACCCGCTTCTCCCCGCCCCAGATCCCAATAAGAAAATACATTGGTATGAGGGTGAATTCCCAAAAGATGTAAAATAAAAACAGGTCCTGGGCTAAAAATACACCTATCATCGCTGTTTCCAAAAGCAGCATGAAAATGTAATAACCCTTCACCTGCGATTGAATTGCCGACCAGGATGAGATAATAGCCAGTGGTGTTACCAATGCGGTCAACATGACGAACAGGATTGCCAACCCATCAACAGCCAGAAAATATTGAACTCCCAGAGAAGGAATCCACTCTGCCTGATCGATCATCTGCAATCCGCCCCGGTCGGGATTGAACTGAATAAGAACCACAACAGCAATAACGAATGTTATCACCGAAGTGGCAATAGCGATCTGACGAATAAGATTATCACTTTCCCGCCGGATGGCCTTTAGCAGCAGGATGATGACAACACCCACCAGTGGGAAAAATGTTAAGAGCGATAATAGACCAAAGCCGTCCATAGTTACTCCGATATCAGAGATATAAATTTAAGGTTGTGAATATTTCCCATCTAACTTGGGCTACTTCTCACCTACTTGACGAGGAAAATGATGTATATAATCAGCACGACTACTCCCAGGAATACACTTAAAGCATAGTTCCGAACGTAGCCAGTTTGCATCTTCCGCAGCTGCATCGCCAGCCAGCCAGTCGCTTTAGCCGAACCATTAACGATCCCGTCATCAATGATGGCCGCATCAATACGCTTATTTAAAAAGTTAGCCAGGCCAATATAGCCATCGCGAATAATGCGATCGTGGAAGAAGTCATGCCAGAATTCCCAATCTAGCTTATCTGCCAGCCAGTGGGCTAGCCAGTTAAAAGCCGGTACAAAATAATTCATATAAAGCGTGTTGAGAGGCAGGACGCTGAACCACCAGATAGGCGTCTTTTCGAGAGGATCGGGATCCTCTGCCCGTTCCGGTTTCCTCCGATAGACAACCAACATCGACAGACCCAGGCCAAGAAGAGCAAGTGCAAGTGACAAACCAGCCACATTTAGCTCTAAGGTAACTGGCGTCTCCGGTAGTTCTAAGATTGGAACCTTACCAGCCACTTCTTTTGACAGCTCAATTGATTCGAGGGCATGTTCAAGCCACTCTTCTAACTCGAGTTGGATTGAGTCCTGGGCTCCCCTTACGCGTTCCACCGCCCCTACGCTGAAGAAGGGTAGATTCAATAAACCGCCGAGAGTAGTGAGAACGGCTAAAATGATCAGAGGTGCAGTCATGATTGCCGGGCTCTCCTTCGCGTGGTTAGCGGCTTCGTGCCGGGGTTTCCCAAAGAACACCATTTTCAGCTGGCGGCCCACATAAAAAGCGGTGCAAAAGGCAGCTAGCAGAAGCAGAATAAATACGGTAATAAATACCAGCCCCTCATTTCCTAGACCCTGAGCTAAGATCTCATCCTTTGACCAGAACCCGGCCAAAGGAACAATTCCTGCCAGGGCCAGGGCGCCGATGACATAAACGATAAACGTCGTTCGCATCTTATGGCGCAGGCCGCCCATAGTACGCATATCTTGGGGATCAAATTTTTCTTCTTGGTCGTCTCCATGCCCATCTTCTTCCAGCTGATGGTGTCCGTGCTCCATTCCGTGGATGACCGACCCAGAACTTAGAAATAATAGCGCCTTAAAAAAAGCATGTGTTATTAGATGGAATATCGCGGCAACATAAGCGCCCATGCCTGCCGCGGCGATCATGAAACCAAGTTGGCTGATAGTTGAGTAGGCCAGCACTTTCTTTATGTCAAATTGTGTAAAGGCGATTAATCCCGCTATCAACGCCGTAGCCGCTCCAGTCAAAGCGACCAGATCGTTAATGCTTAAATTGGCCACCAGGGTTTCACCGCTGGCCCGAACGATTTCATAGAGTACATTGCTACGAACGATTAAATAGATGCCGGCAGTAACCATCGTGGCTGCATGGATAAGGGCAGATACTGGTGTTGGACCCGCCATGGCGTCAGGCAACCATACATAGAGTGGGATTTGGGCCGATTTACCCGCTGCCCCCAGTAGGAATAGACCTGTTACAGCGGTGAGCAGCGCGCCAATCGATACTTCCTGGCCAAAGATGTTAAGGGCCTGACCCTCTTTAAATAGATCCAGAGCTGATTCAAAGACAACATCATAGGTCAAGGAGCCAAAGGCCCAAACAAGCAGGATCATCGCCAGGATCATGCCAAAGTCACCGATCCGGTTAACAATGAAGGCCTTTCGCGCCGCATTGGCATTCATTGGCTTATTCTGCTCATCTACCCGGTCAAACCAAAAGCCTATCAACAGATATGAGCAGAGACCCACGCCCTCCCAACCAACAAACAACATTAAGTAATTGTTTGCCGATACCAGCACCAACATGAAGAAGAGGAAAAGGTTCATATAGGCGAAGAAACGCGAGAAGTCGGGGTCGCCATGCATGTAGCCAATGGCATAAATATGGATTAATGAACTAACACCGGTGACAACCAGCATCATAGTCACCGATAGAGTGTCGATTTGCATAGCCCATGGGACGACAAAATCTGATGACGGAATGACGATCCAGTTAAAAATATTGACCGTCACTTGGTCAAGCTCGTTTGTCGCCAGGCTGCCATACAGCAAGACGGCAATACCAAAGGCTGCGAGGGCTAATCCACTAGCAAGCCAGCCTGTCCAGCGCTCGCCAATCTTTCTATCATAATCCATAAAGCGGCGCCCGAAGAGCCCATTAAGTATAAAGCCAACAGCCGGGAACAGGAGTAACAGGGGCGCTAAACCAAAAGCATTCATGCCACTCTCACCGGTATTGGCAGCGTTATGATCATTCCGACTACCCCTTTAGGATATGAAGCTCATCAATATTAATGCTGTGCTTAGTTCTAAAAATGGCCACAATTAAAGCTAGACCAACAGCCACTTCGGCCGCAGCCACAGTTATCACGAAAAATACAATCACCTGACCATTAATGTCATTCAGGTGCCTGGCAAAGGCGACAAAGGCCAGGTTAGCCGAATTTAACATTAGCTCTATTGACATAAATATAATGATCGCATTCCTACGAATTAAGACGCCTAAGGACCCGATAGTAAAAAGCGCGACGCTCAGAGCGATGTACCATCCAATAGTTACTTCAGGCATTGTCACCTCGCTTGGTTCTTAATACGACCACCCCAACCATGGCCACCAGCAACAAAACTGAGGCAACTTCAAAGGGAAAGACATAGGATTCGAAGAGAGCCAGGCCTATCTCTACAGGTCCTCCTTCCACAGTTGCCAGGCTGTTTCCCCCAGCAGCATCACCGCCTGAAATCAGCACATAAACAAAGGTTATTATCAGTAAGAAGGCCAAGACTATCGACACCGGAAGCTGCCATTTACCGGCTTTACTCCCCTCTCCACCTAAACGTTCTGCCCCGAGCAGCATGACCACGAAAAGAAAAAGAACCATAATTGCCCCAGCATAAATGGTTATCTGGGTCACAAAGAGGAAAGGGGCCTTTAAGATTAAGAAAAAGATGGCAATGGTGCTGAAATTGAGTACGAGATAAAGGGCGCTGTGAACGGCGTTTCGACCTAATAACATGCCGAGAGCAGAGGCCAGGGCAACGACCGCTAAGATTATAAAAGCAATTGGATCACCCATTAAATGTCGCCTTACTATTTTGCACGAGAGACCTTTTTACTGCCAATCGACAATAATTAATTTAGAGCTACTCCGGATTCTCCATATCTGGGATAGCCCGGTCAAATGAACCAGGAGCAACTACCTGTGGCGTCTCATTGCCGCCTTCTGGCACAGGTTTGATTAACATTTCTTTTGTATATATTGCGCCAGCCCTTTCATAAAAACTTAGCTCATAATTCTTTCCAAGGACGATAGCTTCTGTCGGACAGGCATCTTCACAGTAACCACAGAAGATACAGCGGAGCATATTAATCTCATAGGTGCTTGCATACCGTTCACCTGGTGAATATCGCTGCTCATCGGTGTTTTCTGACGCCTCTACGAAAATTGCGTCAGCTGGGCAGGCTGCAGCGCACAGTGAACAACCGATGCACTTTTCAAGACCATTATCATAGCGGATCAGGTGATGGCGTCCTTTGAATCGATTTCGCACCGGGCGTTTTATCTCAGGATATTCGATTGTTACCGGCTGCTTAAACAAATGTTTGAGCGTCGTAGCCATGCCATCGAGAATCGCTCCAAACATGCTTTACATCCACCTGATTGCTGACATATTGTCTGGATTTTTGCTGCTCATCAATCTAACCATTCATATCCACTTTTTCGATCACTGCTTATACACAAATGTCAGAAGCTAAAATATGTATCCTAATATTGATGTCCAAACATCTTCCTCGACCAAAACGATGAACACGGCCGTAATAACTACGTTTGCCAGCGACAATGGCAGCAATGATTTCCAACCAAAATGCATAAGCTTATCGTACCGTAACCGTGGCAGTGTAGCCCGGATCCAGACCATTAAGAATAACACAGCGATAATCTTAAGGATCGTGTAGACAAAGCCCAATGCCGGCAGATCATCAACAAATGGTCCCCGGTAGCCGCCCATAAACAGAACAACAAAAATAGCGCTAAAAATGATCATCTTCATATATTCAGACATGAAAAACATGCCAAACCGCATTCCCGCATACTCAACATTGTAACCAGAAGATAGCTCTTGTTCGGCTTCCAACAGGTCAAAGGGGGATCGTTCAAGTTCCGCCAGGATAGCCACAAATAATATAAACGCTGCCACTGGTTGAATGAATATAAACCATAGATTTCTCTGGGCCTCTACAATTACACCCAGATCCATGGAACTCGCCAGCATAATCGATGGTATCATCGCCAGGCCAAGAGCTAGTTCATAACTGATCATCTGTGCCGACGCTCGAATTCCTCCAAGAACTGCGTACTTACTATTGGATGCCCAGCCACCTAAGAACACGCCATAAACGCCGATAGATGTGATAGCTAATATGAAAATAACACCAATACTCAACCCGGGAGCTATGGCAAAATAGGGGCTGAATTTTATCCCAAAAATCGATATCTCACCCGCCCAAGGAATAACCGCCAGGATCATGATGGCCGAGATAATCGCCAACATCGGTGCCAGGGTATACACTACCCGGTCAACCTGGCTCGGTGTTGGATCTTCCTTAAAAAAAAGCTTCACACCATCGGCCGCCGGCTGCAATATCCCGCTTAAGAATCGTCTTTCCTTTCCACCTCTCCGGGGAAAGGGAATATATCCGGCCCGGTTAGGCCCGACACGATGCTGCAGGCGGGCTAAAACTTTACGCTCAAATA
>BTQB01000065.1:0-10457 GCA_036985655.1 Anaerolineae bacterium
TATGTAGCCGTCCCCATTGAAATATTGGTAAGAATACTGCGTATGGAGGCTTTCATCATGGCTAACGACCCGATCGCCAAGGGCCCAAAATCTTGTAATAATTGCCAACAAGATAAATAAAATATATATGGTCTTTTCCCAGTCAAGTTTAACGAAGGCAGCAATTGGTCGATCGAGCAAATCTGGTTGGGCGTGATCTTGTTTTTTTTCTACTTCACTCATGGTGCTCCAATGAAAAATGCTGGATGTTTAGCTGGTCATCTCTCGATATGGACAGATTCGGGTGTTATCTGGGGCTGGGGCGCCGCAGATCCAGGAATAAATAGAAAGGATCCCTGGGAATTAATTCCACTTTCTGCATGTTTATCGCTTGTTGCAGTTGCAGTTGACGTAGGCGTTTGTGTATGGCTTAAGGTTGCGATGGATTGGGTGGGGGTTTCCTGGATGCCGTACAGGCCGCTCTTATCCATATTAATCATGAAACCGCCAACCGCGAGAAGGATGATAGCAACTGCTACTGCCACCGGCCGAAAAATCGAAAAGTTGAATGCAAGCCACGATCTATTCGGTATCGCAGGCATCAGGCCTTGTATCCGTCGAGGATCATGACTTGATACGCGATCAAGTGTAATGCGTACCTCTTCAATCAGGTTTCTCTCGTTGGCAACGGTCAGCCGGCAGTATTCGCAATCCGCTATGTGACGGTTAACCCTTCTTCTTTCCTCTTGCGTCAGCAGCCCAAGAACAAAATCAGGCGCTATTTTGTTTATATGGTCCATATTATGGCCCATCAGCCAATGGCCCTGTCTTTGTAATCTCTGTTCATCGTTTCTTCAGTTTGAAGCATTTTTCTCAACGCCACGTGGGCAAGCCGCATTCTTGATTCAGCGGTTTTTTGTGGAATCGATAAAATCAGCCCAATTTCGCGGTAAGAAAATCCTTCGTAATACCTCAATATCGCTGTCTCCCGCAGCTTTGGGGATAAGCATCCCAATGCCTGCCAAATCGCCTCCTGCCGTTCACTTAGTTCAATTTCCTCGGCCGGGGTCAAGAGCCCGGTGTCGGCAATCTGTTCACCTAGGATCTGGCTGATTGAGATGGTCTTCAGGAGCTTTCGTCGCCTCTTGTTTCGACAACGGCTAATGGCAATTTGATAGAGCCATGTCTTAAAACTGGCCTTTGAATCATCATAATTTTCAAGACGTCGAAAAGCATACTCAAAGGTATCCTGTAATACTTCTTCTGAATCTTCTCGCTGCTGCAATATTCCATAACAAAGCCGGTATATTGATCCCGCATACTGGTTATACACTGTCACGATGGCTGACTCCTCACCATTTAGGCACCTATCAATCAACAGAGCATCGTTCTCCAGCTTATGAAATGATCCAGACGGCGGGAACAGCGTTAATTCGCTCAATTTGATTCCTCAAAAAGATCAGCTCTCACCCAAAGGATTAAACTCTCTTCGTTGATTGGAACAGGCGATTGGTGGAAGAGCCACCACCGGAGTGCCTGCCCTATTTCAAGAATATGCGTTGTATCCGGTCTCAGATAGCTAAATGAGCTGCCAATATATTCATTTTCCAGCGCTGGCCGCATATTGGAGTCAGTTAAGAGAGCATCGCTGCTAAGATCCTGGGGAAGTGTTGATACCAGATCCAGCTGGTCTAAGTCCCTCAGATACCATTGTAATACTGGGCTGGAGATGGTTGAAGTCACACGCAAACCGTTTCCAGAATTCGTTAACTGCCAGGAGACATCTTCGACAGCATCTGCGAGTAAGAAAATGTCGTCATCTGTCGCCAGAGAGACCCAGCGTTCCCTGGTATCGTTGGCTGCGTTTCGGCTCATCCACCAGGCCGTTCCCCAGGAAACTATTACCAGCATGATCAGGGCGCTGATGATCACGCTTTGTAATGTCCCTGTCTCATCCCAATTCCAAGCCAATAGAACAGCTATGGCAATAACGGCAACCAGTACGATCGACAATAGAACATTGTAGGTTAAGACAGTAGAATCTGGAACTGTTAACAGCCGTGCATATCTGGCGATATTGACCAGTACAATGGATCCCAGGACTACGATTAAGCTAATCAGGATTAATTGAAATGCCGTAACAGGTTTTTGAAAGATGCTGCTTAAGAATGTTCCAATAAGCAACACACCAGGAAGAGCGAGTATCAGGACATTGTACACAAATCCTCGCTGGAGAAATGTGAGGATGAGGGTCAAAATGAACCAGTAAGCGAGCAACATGGGAAACGACTCGCCTTTCCAGGTTGCCCAAATAACAGCAACCCCACCGAGAAGCAGTAGAATCAATTCATATCTGGCCAGTGAAAGAATCGGCGACACAAGAGCAAGAGCGTCACCTGATAACCTGAAAAGATTAAGCCAATCAGTCAATAGTGATAATGCTGAGCCAAATCCCCGGAGATTTAAAAAGATGGCTGTTGATCCGAGGAGTACGATGGCTGAAAAAAGTAAAACGGGCCAGATAATTTTTCGGGGTCGCGGCCGGCTAGCAGCA
The DNA here is from genome assembly GCA_036985655.1 of Anaerolineae bacterium. Classification (GTDB taxonomy): domain Bacteria; phylum Chloroflexota; class Anaerolineae; order Promineifilales; family Promineifilaceae; genus UBA11865. The sequence goes on from BTQB01000065.1 coordinate 2,534, forward strand.
GTTTCTTTTCCAATTTCCCTATCTTGAATTGGGCGACCAAAATTGCTTTGAATTAACCAGGCTAACAATAGGCTGAGAATGATGCTAAAGAAGATCTCTGCACTGACAAAACCGATCGCTAAACCTATAGCGATCCCGAACAACCACTTGTCATCTTTTGTTTCATTAAATCGGAGCCAGACCACAAAGACCAGCATGCCGGCGAACAAAGCAGCTGATAGACCTCCAGCAGTTCTCGAGGCCAAAACCAGAGTTGGCGAAATTGCGAAAAGCAGCCCAGCGATGAGCGCCCCAATTTTTCCAACGCGATCTCGTAGGAACCATGGCATCGGAACCAGGGCCATGCCAAATAATGCTGGCACTATCCTCATTGATGTGTCTGAAAAACCAATTAGCTGGCTCAGAAAAACATTGAGCGAGAAATAGATTGGGCTGCCTATTGATGGCTCTGTTCCCGGATTTTTCCAAAAATCCCATACCGCTAGGGCATTGTAAGCTTCGTCCGGTGCTAGGGGAATTATTCCTAGATCACCCAATCGTAACAGTGCGGCAAGAGCGATAATCACACCATAAAGGACGTGCTCAAGCGTAATGTTATCCAGGAAACTATCGGTTTCAGATCGTGCTGCTATTTGTTCATTCATTTAACAGAAGATGCTTACCTCGATATCATCTACGAACAATCTTTCTCATCAATTCGTAACCTCGATTTGTTAAGGTTGCCAACGGTATACCGTAAATCCATTATTACGGTAAGCAACTTCGAGGAATTGGTCGAACTTATCCAAAGCAGCTGGTAAATATGTACTTCTTTCTCTTGGCCCAAAAACAATGAAGGAGACATTATACTGATTTAGAACTTTTGAGGTTTCTTCAAAATCTGCCGATTCGTAAATAGTTTTTACGGCAGCCTCCCTGGCAGCAGGCTCAGGGGTGGAACCTCTCCATTGGTATTCATGACCCGGCCAGCCAAGAAGGGTGGGAAGCCCGGTGCTGGAGGCGATGCGCCCGAAAGATGAATATTGACCTCCAACCGCCTCAACTATTACCGGAACACCTTCGATGTTGTTGCTGAACCAGTTGATAACTTCCTTTTCGTCCAAATCATTGCGCTCGAGATACGCCAGGCCATCTAAGGTTGCTTCTATTCGTTCCTCGCTTTCTAATGGTCCCCGATATTCGAGCCCTCGAGATTGAATTGCGTACCAGGGAAAAAGTAGAGAAATTATCAAGGCCAGGCCATAGGCACCGCCAGCGACAATTCCGCTGAAACGAAAGTGTCTCAAAAGGTATGCGATGCCGTACAGGGCAGAAACGCCAAATAAGATCCAGGCCTGATAATAAAATTTAAAAACGGTATTTAAACGCTGTCCAAAATTATCGCGGATGTAAACAAATTCCGGTGTAATTGTCAAGAGTGAAGCTGTCAGGATGAGTAATAGGACAAAAGGTAATGCGCCAACAATCTTCGATGAAGCGATATCCTCTTGGCTTTCCGATCTTTTCAATGTGCTGGCGATCAGGTAAGCCGATATCCCAATAAGTAGAGTCAGGAAGAGAATAAGGAATGGATTGCCGAGTCGAGAAAGGAGATATTCCGGCGCCAGGGCTATGATTGATGGAACAGCCCAGGCTAATCTCGAAACCAGTGATTCAGATTGAGGAAAAGGCGAAAGTTGAACATCGATCTCGTTAGCCAAATTTGCGACCCGTGGCCCGCCTTCCTGGCTGGCAGCCAGGATGAAGCCCAGCAAGAGGGTTACCAAGAATAAGCCAACTATCAAAGCCACCACAATAGCTAGAATTTTACGACCAAGATTATCTCCGCTGGATTCTTTTCGACGCTTTACAGTATCGACAAACAACGTGCCCAGCAGAAGAACGACAGATATAAGAGGCATGCCGAAAATTATTAAGAATTGAGGTAGACGAGTAGGTCGCATGGTCATCGGCAGCAGGAATGGAGGAGCAGCCTGTGATCGAAAACCGATATAAAAAGGCAAATAGAGAAGTAAAGCGAGCAGAATGATGAAAAATGCCAGGGTTGCCGTCTGGAAGATTAGTTCCCTTTCCCATTTTCCATTTAGACGCCACTGAGCCAAGAAAAAGGCTCCAAGGATGACAAACATGTGAATGAAAACATCCCATGTGTTCAGAAAAGATAGCCCTCCAAGGAGTAAACCTGTAAATATGATAAGCGCCTTATCCCGGTTAGATAGTGCCTTAATCTGGGAACCCAGGCCGTTTTTCGAAAACCAGCATTTTAAGTTTAGCCTTAAGCGGTCCAATCGAAGCCACCAGGCCAAGGCCAAGGCCAGACTTAAAAATGCAAAGGGCAGTACTAATACGTGAGGGTGAAGATCACCGAGAATAAAGCTAAAGGCCGGAAACTCGGCTATTGGCTCTAAACCTTCTTCGGCCGTGCCAGACAAATGATATTCATGGATGACCCGGGATGACCGCCACCACCACCATTGCGATGTCAAATATCTTGGTGTTTCTTCCTCAAGTGCAGGTTCATTCAGGTCTCTAACGTCAAGCCACTCCCAAAACTCGTCGCTGCCAAAATCGTTAGCATGGGACACTTCGAGAAGAATTTCCATGTTGCCGGCGATAGGTAGTGCAATTCCGGCAACTAATGCTGCCATAAGGGCCGCTTTTCTTGATACTGCTATCCCCGAAGCCACCAGGTTGTAGACCAGGCCAAAGGCGCCGAGCGACGTTGCGGCCGTAATCCACACGATGCCCAGGTTAAAACCTACCGGATCAGGCACGGCCGCCAGCCGGCCGATTACAGAATTTATAACATAACCGAAGTAGTAGTAACTTATCGAAAATCCTGACAGCCAAGGATCGACCGGCGGAAACGTTGGGCTTCTACCAATCGAATTGAGAAAAGCGAACTCCATAGGCTTTTCTGTTCCGGAAATGGCTGGATTTTGCGCGCGAACCCAGGTCCAAAGGACAAAAATAACTGTAAATAGCAGTTCGGCAGTTAATACGTATTTCCAATTTAGTTTTACCCATGAAAATGACGAGAATTTTTCATCAGCTCTTTGATTTTCCTTAATTGCCCAGAAGGATAGAGCGCTGAGGGCAACAACGCTAAATATTATTCCGGAAAGATTGTTTTCAAGGAACCCAAGACTGCCTAAAATCCAGAAGATGAAGGAAACAATTAGCAAGCCTATCATCTTTACGAAGGCATAACCGCGATCTGGAAGACGGTGAAGTAATAATTGAGCCAGGGGTAGGGCGATAATTCCTAAGATCATTAGCACCGACCACCATTTGAAGGCAGCAATGATATCAACTATTGGCATATAGGTTTAAATATCCGGCAATAACCCGCGTCTACAACTAACTATTTAGCTTTCCAGAGCTTGGAGGAACTTCATATATTGATACACCGCCATTTCGATAAACTTCCTTAAGAAGACCTTCCCTGGCCATTTCTTCAAACTTTAATAATCCTTGGGGATGATAGTAAACCCATTCCAATTGACCTGCATAGATGTATTTCACGTTATATCTGTCCAATATTTCCAGTGCTTCGACCTTATCTGTCGTGTTGTAAAGCGTGTTAACATCATCGATGCGATCGTATACGAGAGTTGCAGGCATCAGAGCCCTTTGTTGTCGCTGGTGCCATTCCCAGCCCACAATAGCAGGAAGCCCTGTATACATCGCAACTCGATTGCCAATGGATCTGTAGGGATTACTGCTGTGGGCTTCCGCTATCACCGGTGAGCCAATGATATTACGCTGCATCCACTGGATAGCATCGTAATCATATCGAAGTTCGATTGTCTGGGGAGAACCGTCATAGGCAGTGTCTGTGTAACTAGTCGTTTTCATAAATACCATGCCATCCAAGGTAAATGGCGCCTCTTCACTCATGCGGATATCCCATTTTGCCTTGGTAGCCAGGACCGGATATAGAGCAGCTGTGGCTAACAACAGGATCATGCCAAGTCGCCATAACCGGCGGAGGGTTGGCTGGAAGCGGAGTGCCTCATTAATCCAGACTACCGCGACACCGCCAGCAATACTCAGCATGACCCAAACTTGAAGGTAAAATTTAAATACAGTGTTCATCCGGCCGATGTCACCGTCAAGGACAATAATCTCTACCAAGAGCGTTAAGAAAAAAGCCGCTGATATGAGCACCAGGGGAATTCGATGCTCGACAGGAAGCCCCCGTCGTAAACTCAGCAGCCCCGCAGCGATTGTGAGGGAAAGTGCTATAGGCGTTATGGTATATCCCCGAAATATCATAAAGGTGATTAGCAGAATAGACCCAAATAGCAGTCCAATCACGAACCAGGCAATCGGTTCCCATTTAGCTAAATATTCAGTTGTCCATGTACGGGTCCATACTCGAAATTCTCGAAATACATGGACAATGGCTATAAACAGGAAAAGGCCGAAAACAGCGAAATAACTGGGGATCGAGGTATACGAGCCTTGCCACAGAGAAAACGACGAATAAGGGCGTCCGTAATTGGCTGTGAAGGGTTGAAACAGGAGAAACGAAAGGGCAATAAAGGCCAAGCTAAGAATGAGGGCCTTACCTATTGAAGAGATATGGACGCCGTCATGTTTCCTGAGCACAAAGTAAGCGATCGCCAGGAAGGCTAAAACCGAATAAGTTGGGAAATCCCAGGTATTTGTGGCCCAGAGAGCCCCGACCATTAACGACCCAGCTAGCCAGAAGATCGCTGATTGCCATCTCTTTGAAGGATTTATCTCGCCGGCTGTTTCTAGACCTGGCATCATCACCAGGGAAACAGCCCAAGCTAAGGCCATCAATGTCATGGGTAGAGCGATCATATGGGCATGAAGATCGCCATAAAGAAATGTGAAGAAGGGGAATTCAGTGATGGGCTGGACCTCTCCCGGTTCGATGGCAATAGCTCTAGTAGCGGACCAAAACCAATCGCCTGTATAAATTGGAGCGGTTTTGTCTGAAAATAGCAGGTCAGTGGCGCCGTCTATTACTTGAATTACCGAGTCAGCAGCCCCGATTCCAGTGGTTATGTTTGTATCGCTGCTCTTTTGCCAGGCGTTGAGCATCACTGGCACTTCAGCCAAGTTTCCAATTAGAATGGAAAAAACGGCCGCGAATAACCCTGCGCCCAGCGCACTACTGTTCCAAACTTTCAATTTTACTTTACTGATTCGATCAAGTCCGCTGGTGGATTTGCTTATGCGCCATTTGCCGCGAAGTACCAGGTTGTAGGCGACAGTAAAGGCTGCTCCTCCAACAAAACTGAATAATGTAGGAAGGATCAGGTTATAAGCCAGTGTTGGTGGGATACCTAATAACTCAGTAAGTGCGCCAACGTAAACAAAGCCAAAGTAGTAATAATTGATATAACCACCTGAGAACCATGGATCGTAAGGTGGAAAAAAGTCACTTTTTAGTACTGCATTGAAATAAGACAGGTCCATTGGCTTCTCGCCACCCCAAATGACATCCCATACATCCGGATTTCCTGCACGAATCAAAATGAACAGAAAGTAAAGGGCAAGGGAGAAAAGCTCAACAAAAATGATATATCGCCGATTCTCGGTGATGAAGGAGAATAGTTCCTTTCGGTTAATCAGCAGGATGATTAGGGAGATAAAAACCAACAGCGCGAGAGAAAGAGTCAACGAAGCCCGATCATTTGGAAGAATATTCAGGCTTGCAAACAGCCAGGAAAGATAAGCGATAAAGAGAAGGCTAAAGATGCGGGCCAGGAGTAAGCCTTTCTCTGGTAATCCCCGAAAAATTGTAGCGGTCAGCGGAAAGCTCAACCATCCAATTATTACTACAGCCAACCACCAGAAAATAGCAGCCAGCCATGGTTGGCGAGCCAGGATGCCGTCCAGGTTAAATAGTTCACTGTATGTGCCAGATATCTGCCGGGAAATTTGTTCCTGTTCTGTAAGCTGCAACCCGTTAGGCGCCCTTGTTGCCTGGCCTGGTGTCATAATTACAACTTCACTGAGATCGACTTCGGCAAGAATCCCTTCAACTTGCTCCAAGTTGAAATCAGGCTGTTTTTTGAAGATCCATACGGGTGGATGATCATATACACTGAAAGCCTCTTCTACCGCCAGGTCGCCGACAGGCGGCCAGCCTATTTGAATCGGTTGATTCCAGCTTATCTTTCCGCCTACATCGCTGATACGGAGAGGACCGATGGCTAAATCAGCTTGAAACTGTTTAACTAATTCAAAGCCAAGTTCGCCATTAAACAATGCTTCGTAATACCTGGTGGTCATTGGATAGGTCTTTGGTAATCGGGGCAGAGACCACAGGGCTCGCTGGCTGCTTAACACAATATAATCAGCCTCATCCAGCCAGCTAACTAAATCAATTCTTTTCTGTTCACTATCCGGGTTGGTTATCGGGATTTGGCCAATGCTCAGACCGCTGTAGTAGCTAGAATATGGATCGATTCCTTCGTACCTGACTGGTAGAGGATCATCCCAATGTTCATTAGCGATCACACTGGTGGATACTCGAATCGGTCCACCGTCGCTCACTTCAGAAATAAGGGTGTAGTTCTCATTTTTCAGCAGCTGGACTTGACCTAGATCAATAATTACTGATTCTTTTTTTTCAGTAAGTTGTAACTCAAGCTGGTTGGCTGCAATTTCATCGCCAGTAGATGCCTTAACAAGCCGTACCTTGAGCTGTTCGCCACCATCGGCCGTTTCACCATGATCTGGATCGCTCAGATAGTTGAATCGAATACCGGTTGCCAGGCTATCTTCCTGAGCGGTAAATGTCATAAATAAGGGTGGACTATCCGGCCAGAAATCATAGCCTCTCAAGGGCAGCTGCTGCTGAAACTCTTCGCCATCAACTTCATATAAAAGCGTCGCCCCGCTGGGGACGTTATTCAACATCCAGGCTGACGCCTCTACTCGAGTTACAGGATTACGGTAGATATCAACAAATGAGTTTGCCCAGAGTAGTGTAGGTATGGCGACGAGCAGCATTGCCAAAATGGCCACGGCTCGCCGGACCTTGTTTCTTCCAGCGATATTCCAAAGCTCCACAAGGGCCCAGCCGGCAAGTATAAACAGCGCTGGGTAGATGGGTAAGAAATAACGAACTGACTTGACCCAACGGGTGGCCATAAACAGGAAGTACATTCCAGCCCAGCTAAGTAGAAGGACATGATTGAGCCATCCACTATGCTGGCGGACTACGCGCCAAATCGCCCATAGAAAGGCGCTAACAGCAGCAAGACCGGCCGTTAACCCCATGCCCCAGATCACCATGTTCGTTAAAGGAAAAATAATGATAGGGCGATTCGTCCACTGAAGCGCTGGCGGAAATGAAGCATCAGGACTCTGTAATCCTCGGATTTCATCCATATTGCTGAGCCATTGAGGATTTAATCCAATGATGGACTTGACAACCTTAATAATTGGCCCAGGCTCTTCACCAGTTTCACTTAATACAGTCTCAGTAACGATTTGGCTGTCGGCAAAGGCGTAAGGTTGAGCAAGGCGGAATGTTACTGCTGAAACGACGGCCGCCAGCAAAACGCCAAGAATCGCCCATTGTAAAGCAGTTGAACCCTGTTCTGTCCCTAGATAACCCCAAAAAATTTTATCCTCATGTTCTTTCGAACGACGTATCAACCAGACGATAGCGCTTACCACAGCTATTAATGCTAAGGGAGCGATGTTTATTCTAGAGGCGACAGCGAGACCCAATCCGAGGCCAAATAAGATCCACCAAACTAACTTCTTCCCATCCTCACTTGCCCGAACGGCCGCGTAAAGGCTGGCTGTGGTTAACATTGCCCCCCAATTGTCCATTGTAAAAAAGTGGGATTGCTGAATGGGCAGCACGGCTGCAGCCATCAGGAAGGCTCCAAATAAGCCGGCCCGCCAGTCATACAGTCGTTTGCCAATC
>BTQB01000066.1:0-10229 GCA_036985655.1 Anaerolineae bacterium
CACTATATTTACACTTTTTGCATGTCATTCCCGAGAAGGCGGGAATCCACGCCTATTACTTTATCCATGTCATTCCCGCGAAGGCGGGAATCCACTCTGGCTGGGATGATGGATACCTGCCTTCGAAGGTATGACAACTTCTCTGGTGGCAGGTTTTCTGCAAGCATAGTGAAAGAACAATGGCCCAGAAGAGTAAAATCCACGGATTAACCTGCCCGAATTGTGGCGGCGTCGTGCCGGTTCCTGAGGGAGCCAGGATTGTTACCTGCCCATTTTGCGAGCAAACCTCACTGGTCCAGGGCGATCTTGGCATTCGACGCTGGCAGGTCATCAACCAGGTTGATCGGGATATGGCTTTGACGGCGCTTACGGGTTTTTACTCAGGCATCAACAAAGCGCGTGATCTAAAGCGGGCTGCTCAGGTTCGAGAGCTCTTTCTCGTTTACCTGCCCTATTGGCGGATCCAGGCCTTTGTCGCTGGTTGGATATTTGGCCGTGTCAAATCTGGCGACGACAGCACTAAGCCGGTCGAAGTTGAGATTATGGAAAAAATGCAGTGGACCGATGCGGCCGCCGATGTTTCTGAATTTGGTGTTCACCGGGTCGATATCCCCGATGAGGAATTAGATCCCTATGACGCCGAACGTTTACATGCTGAGGGCATGGTATTTGAGCCCGTTGAATCTCGAACCGATGCCAAATCCGAAGCTATACAACATTTTTATCATCGAGCTCGAAGCAAACGCTCCTTAAAACAGAAATTCTTTGAGAAGTTCCATATTCTTCGCCAGCGCCTTTCCCTTGTCTATTACCCCCTTTGGGTCGCCCGCTATGAATATAGAAATCGCAGCTATCAAGTTGTCGTCGATGGGTACCGGGGTGACATTCTTTACGGTAAAGCCCCGGGTAACATCCTTTATCGAGCAGCCACTCTCGTTATTGGCATGGCTGCTGGTACATTCATAATGGTTAATGGCACCATTATTGCTGGCCTCATCATAGGCGCTGGTGATGATGGGGATTCCTTAGGTCTTATATTGCTGCCCATAGCCATAGGTGCAGCCCTGGTCTTTGCTGGTTACCGGAAGTTCCGCTACGGTGAAGAGGTCGAGACCATTAAACAGCGGGCCAGGAAGCTGTCCCTGGGCCAACGGCGTTCGAAGGGCCTATTTTCCTCGACAGTACAAATTTTGGAGGAGGTAACCGATCTCGACATCTCAAAATACCAATGAAATTCGACGCAGGGTAGAGAATAATTAAACAAGATGAAGCTGATCCCGCTGCGCTGTCCAAATTGTAACTATGGCCTTAAACCGGGGAACGAGGATATCCTCCTGGCCTGTCCAAACTGCCAGATCCCCGTCGCCATCGCAGTTGACGGTCCTAAACGAGTGAAAGTCCGTTTTGCCCTGCCGCCAAAGGCTGATTCAGACGTGCAAGAATGGGTGCCTTTCTGGGTCTTTGAAGGAAAAGTAATTGTAACGGTGCGCGAGACCCAGGGCGGATGGCGTACAAAGGACAAAGATTCCAGCCAGTTGTGGGGATCGCCCAGGAGATTCTATGTGCCGGCCTGGGATCTAAATGTCCGCACCGCCCAGGAGGTGGGCAGCCGCTTAGTTGTCTCCCAACCAGAATTCACCACCGTTAACCAACCAAAGCAGCTAAATTTGGTACCGGCCGTTGTCAAACCAGCCGATGCCAGGAAGCTGTTGGAATTTATTATATTGGCCATCGAAGCTCGCCGTAAAGATTGGTTAAAGGAGTTCGCCTTTACTCTAGAGGTGGGCAAACCTCAATTGTGGGCCTTACCAAGAAGCGGGCTGAAAATCGGTTAATCCGTGGTCAAAAAAGACCCGAATCCTCCCGGAGGTTTTGAACCTCCGGGAGGATCTTGACCGATAAACAGGTCGGGTCGCTAATTCCAGGAGTTTATGTGAGCTGACCCGCGACAACAGGAATGTTTACAGGTCTTATCTGTGTTTATCCGTATCAATCTGTGTCCAATCTTCAGGAGTGGCAACATGACAGTAGAGATACAAAGAGTTGAGACAAAGAAGCAGCTGCGAACATTTATAAAGGTGCCCTGGGACGTTTATAAGAGTGATCCCTACTGGGTGCCATGGCTTTATTTCGAGCGACTAGAGTTTTTTGATAAAAAAAAGAACCCTTTCTTTGAGCATGCGGAGGCCGATTATTTCATCGCTTTACGGGACGGGCGGCCGGTGGGCACTATCGCTGGCGTGCTGAATCATCGCCATAACGAATTCCATGAAGAAAATATCGCCCACTTTGGCGTCTTTGAGCTTCACAATGACCCCGTGGCGGCCGCCGCCTTGCTGGACACAGCTTGCCAGTGGGCTCGGGACAAGGGCGCTGATGCCATACTTGGACCCGCTAATTTATCTAGCACCATGGAGTGGGGCATGCTTTTCGAGGGTTATGACAGCCCACCAGTCGTTTTTTTGCCTTATAACCCCCCTTATTATAATGAATTTGTCGAAGCGGCCGGCTTTACTAAGGCCATGGATCTATGGGCCTGGAACAATGATCTTAATGAGCTAGTTAAGCCAGGAGGCCTACCGGAGAAGCTCGTTCGGGTAGTCAATAAAGTTAAGGATCGTTATGGTCTAATTATCCGGGAGGCCAACAAGAAAGACTGGGAGAACGAAGTCAAACGCTTAAAGAAGATATATAACAGCGCCTGGGAAAAAAACTGGGGTTTTGTTCCCCTAACCGATGCTGAATTTATCCAGCTTGAACATGATTTAAAACCAATTGTCGACACAAGAATCGTCTTCTTTGTCGAGAAGGACGGTGAAGCGATTGGCTTTGTCCTCTCAATACCTGACGTGAACCAGATCGTTCATAAGATACATCCGGGCCCTTCGGTATTGAGTTCATACCTTACTGCTCTAAGGGTAATGCGCAATAAGACCAGGCCCAACCGCATGCGGGTTCTCGCCCTTGGAGTAACTGAAGAATTTAGGGGAAAGGGAGTTGACGGATTGCTTTACTATGAATCTGTATTAGCTGCTGTCCGCAGTGGATACCGTTGGGCGGAAGCTTCATGGGTTTTAGAAACCAATGATGCAATGAACCGGCCTATCGAACTATTAGGATCCGAAATTTACAAACGATATCGAGTCTACGAGAAAGTGCTCAATTAACTTTTTACCCAATTGATTAATTGCTCAATCAAATATTGAAGAAAGGAATGGTTAAGAAAGAAAATATGGACAAAGAAACTATTGCAACCAACAAGGCCCCCGCCGCTGTTGGGCCCTATTCTCAGGCCGTACGAATCGGCAAGCTTATCTTCACAGCCGGCCAGGTTGCCCTGGTGCCCGGAACTGGGAAATTGAGGACGGGTGGCATAATCGAACAAACCCAACAAGTCATGATGAACTTGGAGGCTGTGTTAAAGGCTGCAGGTTCAAATCTGGATCAGGCGATAAAGTCCACCGTTTTTCTGCAGGATATGGCTGATTTTGCCGCCATGAACGGGGAATACGCTAAAGCTTTCAGTTCAGATCCGCCAGCGCGATCCACGGTTGAAGTATCCAAATTACCCCTTGGCGCTCTGGTAGAGATCGAGCTAGTTGCTCACATCCCAGGCGATTAGACACTGAAACCGGACACTGTTCACTGTTCACTGTCCCCTGTCCCCTGTCCACTGGCCTTAATCCTTTCCAAGAACTCGCTTAACATCATCGCTGTCGCCCCCCACACCTTGTGTGACGCCACCAGGTAATAAGGGACCTGAACCTGAATTCCCCTGACCTCCCAGGGCTCTTCGTGCTGATTTTTTGGATCAAGGAGGTGCTCCAATGGTACTTCCAATATCTCAGCCACCTCGCTGTCCTGGGCTGTAAATTGTTGCGGGCCATCATACCAGGACACAAAAGGATACACCTCATAATCTGTTGGTGGTATATAAAGACAGGATAAGCGCCCAATTACCTGCAGTTGGTTTAGGTCGAGGCCGATCTCCTCATGGGCCTCCCTGAGCGCTGTCGATTCGAGTGATTCCTCCCCCTCGCGCCGTCCACCAGGAAAGGAAACTTGCCCCGCATGGGAGTTGAGATCGTCCCGCCTTCTGGTTAACACAAGAAAGGTGACGCCCTCCTTCTTATAAAGGACCAGTAACACACCGCCCTGGCGCGGTCGCCCAGCCCTCTCCGGCGGCCGCAATCCACGGGGCCTGGGCGTCATCTTTTGCTGGGCTCCATCGCTGTCGAAATTTTTAAGTTCGAGGCATTCTCGGATTCTCTCAAGAGAATATCGATCGTCACTCCGGGTCATTTAATAATCCCATACGCCCTTTCACTTCTTCTTACTGCCATGAAAGTAGAAAAAATCATCGATATTAGCAGGCGCCAACCATCTAGAGCAGCGAAAAACTATAATCCGAATTTTACCGCGAAATTGTCTGGCGGGGAGTCATCCATCCCTGAAGATAACTCAATTCCTCTTTTTATTTTAGACTGCAAGTAATCGATTGTGCTGTAGGACTTTGCGGAGATATATTGCTATTGTTAGTGACCCGGTCACAGACGCCGTCAAAGACGCCGTCACTGATCAGAGGATCTTAATAATACGACAGCCCAGGTAACGATAGCAAGTACCCCAAGGACAACTCCCCAAAGGCCGTAACCGAAGAGCACGCCCCCACCGCTGTCCATACTATAGAGGACCACCGTTAGGCCAATAAGAGTTGTGACCAGCCCAAGAATTGGCAAGATGCGCATACGCATGAAAATACTAGGAAACCTTCGAGGTTACAGATCGCAATCATATGGCTTAAATACACTGAATCGGGTCCTTTTACGACACTTCAACCGATTTCACGCGTATTTTACCGGTACTTTAGTGCTATGTTTGCGTTGATCCGTATTTATTTAGTTCTAACCTCCTCCTTTATTATACCACAAGGCGGAAAGGAAAAAGCACAAGTCGCGTGGGGGTAACATGGTGCATTGGCAGAATTCGGCGCCATAATCTCGAGATAAATTGAGCATCGGTAGAGGGTTTATTTCGAGATAACCCCGGAGAAAGGATTTGAATGCTCAATAGTTTAATAGAAGTACTGAAAAAAATAATACTTAACTGAAGTCGTTCAATTAGCTGATTGATAGGTTAACGCTAGCTGGTAGAGTCCAGTTTCCCGGTGGCTCATACTCAGTGAAGCGCTTGTGTTTCAGCGCTTTTTGTCGATCAAACCGATCAAACCACATTCCGCGATGCAGATTACCGGACGCTGGGTTAGAGATGAATTTCGTTGAATAGTATTAAAGTCCTTGAACGATTTGTGAATTTTATGTTAATATTACATAAACCACCTTTCCATAATGTGCGGCCGTTAATGTTGGAGGATATGTAGGATGGCTCCATTATCCAGTTTTCTCTCGGAGTTCATATCACGCGGAAATTTAAACTCGCCTAATTACGAACAGCTGCTGATTCTAGCCTTTATCGCTGCGGTGTTTGGATCAGGGGGCTATATACGAACCCGTCGTGAAAAGTGGCGCATTTACACTTTGCTCCTGATAGTGACCGTTACCGCTTTCGTCATTGGTCTGCAGGCGGCCGTTGATACTGACATATCCGGTTTTTCCGTTTTGGGAATGAGGGTTGATCGAGTCGAATTTCCTCTCACCCCAATTGTGATCGCTGTCTATAGCATTGTTGGCGCTCTCATAGGACCTGGCGCCGCCTTTCTGGTTGGCTTAGCCTATGGACTAGGTCGTTTCATCTGGGGACCTACGAATCCCTATGAAATCATAACCTTTGCCTTGGCTGCCCTCTTTGTCGGCGCCCTATTGAGGCAGCGAATTGGAGGAACTGCATTCAATCTGCTGAGAGTTCCTCTTGTGGCCGCGCCATTAGGGGCTATGCTCCTGGCGACCTTGATAGTTTTCTCCACAACGGTGGCCACGGGTGGTGATATCGGCGTCCTCCGCGCCTTAGACCAGGGCCTGCTGCTTGCTTTGGACCAATTCCCAGTTTATGTAGTTGATGCTTTACTTGGAGGTCTGTTGGCGACTTTAGCCTTGCTCCTATTCGGAAAGTTGAGCAATGGTTGGTCGCCCTCCATTTCCAGAGTTGGCCGCAGACTGGATACAAATATTGTCACATTTTATCTCTTGCTGGCGATCATCACAGTACCAGTTATCGTCATCCTGACTTATAACCTCCCCCGCCAGCTGGCCGCCTCAGAATTATCTAATAAGATGGTTTACCAATCCGATGTTATCGCTTCAAATATCGGTCAATTTCTTGATAAGGAAAATGGCCTTCTCTTAGAAGCGGGAAATCAGGTAGCTGCCAATCAATCAGGAGCTATGGATCAGATAAAACCATTTTTATCCCTCTTGCTGACGGCTGGAGAGTTCGAGAACATTTTCGTGGTTGGCGAAGATAGTTCCAGCCTTGTAGCTGATAGCGAAGGAGCAGCCGAATTTGGCTTGACCAAAGAAGAATTAGGTGCTGTGGCGACTATTCTATCCTCTGATAAACAAGAGAATGATAGCGCCGAGATCATCATCAGCGAAGACTTATATTTGAGTCTGGCGATCCCGATTAACAGTTCTGGGAAGAGCGTCATGGTTGGCCGGTTGGCAATTGATCATTTGCGTTCAATTGCGGCTTCTGGCACAGGATCCCTCGTCGATAGCTTCGTAAATGTAATCGATGATAGCGGCCGGATGTTGATCACCACCGCCGAAGACCTAGAGATGTTTCCAGCTCAATGGCCTGACAATGGAGAAACCGTGCCAGTGATTTCTATCACTGAGGCCGTCAAACCACCCGTTCTGTTGGAATCCGAGAATTCAGAGGACACTTTTCTCTCCATCTCTTCCCCAGTTGAGGGATATCCTTGGCAGGTAAACATCGCTGTTCCCGAAGATCTGATGGTCCAACAATCGCTGGCTAACGCCGGGCTCCTGGCGGCTATACTGCTAATCTCAAGCGCAGTGGCTGCTTTCTTGCTGCTGTTTGTTATTAGAAGCATCCGCAAGCCGCTGACTGAATTGGAGCAGGCGACCCATCAGCTTGCCAGTGGTAATCTCGATTATCCCCTCGGCCGGTCAAGCGGGGATGAAATTGGACGGTTAGTCAATGCCTTCAGAGAGATGCGCGAAACTATAGGTCGCCGGCAAATTGCCCAGCAGTTGCTGGTGGAACTAAGCCAATCAGCCTTTCGAACTCTGGATCTGGAAACTGGCATCCCGCAGATCCTTGGAGCAGCTGTCCAGGCAACCAACGCCAGCAGCGCCCGATTCGTCATCGCCCGGATCGGTCACGAAAAGCGTCTGCAGTTCGGTCAGGGGCCCTTAGGCCTAAAAGCCGCTGTTTTAGACACAAAAGTGCTGCAGCTTCTTCATGAAGGAGATTCCTTCGAAATTAACACACCTGATCAGGTCAGTAAAGTGTTGGGGTTGAAGAGCGGAAGCCCTGTCCCAGGAACGATAGTGGCCTACAGGCTACTGTCCCCCGGTGGCTTTGATGGCGGATTTTGGCTGGCCTTCAAAAAGCCAACTACGCTAGAAGCTGACCAAAAGCAGTTCCTCAACGCGCTCATGCAGCAGATGTTGCTGCTGTTAGAGAATGCCCGGATGTTTGCCCTGAACGAGGCAGGTCGTCAAGAACTGGAAGCAGTCCTTCGCAGCGCGGCCGATGCCGTTGTGGTAACTGATACTGCCCAGCGGGTACGTTTGGTTAATGAAGCTGCCGAGCGTTTCTTCGGCTTTCGTGGCAATGATGTTGTTGGTCAAACTTTAGCTGATGTGCCCAGCTTGTTGCCGTTGGCTGATGCCGTCGAGAAGAGCGGTCCTGGTTCTGATTACATCGAAGTTAAGGTGGATAATAATCGCACACTCGCCGTTCGCGTCTCAGAACTCAACGGCCGGGATGGATCGGTGGTAGGCCGGGTAGCGATTTTACATGACATCTCCCGCTTCAAGGAAAGCGACCAGGCAAAAACTGAGCTCATCGCCAATATTTCCCACGACTTAAGGACGCCTTTGTCTTATATTTACAACTACGCGACCTTGATACCAACGGCTGGCGACCTGATGCCTATTCAAGAGAAATGGCTGAGTAAAATTGTCACCGGTGTCAACAGGATGAGCGAACTGGTCGATAATTTATTAGATATCCGTCGCCTGCAATCCGATAAAGGATTGATCCTTAATGATATTCAAATCAGGGACCTCCTCGAAAACGTCGTTCAAGACTGGCAGCCAGTCGCTCAATCCAGCGGCGTCGAACTCGCTCTCTCCGTGGAGGAGGATCTACCTACGATTGAAGCGGACTTCGAGATCTTGAGCCGTTCTGTTCGCAACCTGGTGTCCAACGCTGTCAAGTATGCGCCGAACAGTGGACTGGTCGACATTAATGCCAGCCACATCCTGGGAAATATTATCATTTCAGTGAGAGACAGGGGGCCAGGGGTCCCTGAAGAGGACTTAGATCGAATATTTGAGGAATTCTACCGTTCCGAAGCTCATCGGAACAATGGGGTTAAGGGAACAGGGCTTGGCCTGGCTCTCGTTAAAGCAACTGCTGAAAGGCATGGTGGCCGGGTCTGGTGCGAAAGCCAGGTAGGCCAGGGTTCAACATTCATCATCTCCCTGCCAGCCAAGGAAGCCTACCCCTACGAAAATGAGGAACCACAAGTTGAGAATTACGCAGTTTAGCAATCATCAAACCAGGAACCATAACTATTTATCAATCGATTGAATTATTAAAACATAGGAAATTTAATGAAAGAGGTTTTTATAAATCAACCGTCTTCAAAAGCAGTTGGGTTCATCCATTTCTCCTGCTTCTGTGGCCTCGACATTTACTGCTTTGGCAATTCCTCTGAAGGCAAGCCGCCGTTGAAAGCAATCGAAAAACTAAGGGCTTTGTTAGATGGGCAGCCAGCCGCCTTGTTTACCACCAACGATCGACCAGCAACCGACTGTCCACATTGCGGCATCGAATTAGAACTTCCATCGGCAGAGGTGCTGGCTGGCTTCGCCCACAGAGCGCAGAGCATAGTTTATGATCAAACAGAGGCAAATTAGAGTACAGGCCAACATCCTGGGACATCTAACACAATTTTATCTGGCTTCCCAGAACAAAAGCAGCTAAGAGCGCTCTACCCGAGGAATGGTTTAAGTGATTAGTGCCTATCCCCAGTCAGAAAATATAGGGGAGAATAAAGAAGATTCAGCCCCTGGTGATCTTCATATTACCGGTGGATTAGATGCCTATTTTGACCGGATCAAGAGCTTAAGAGTTGTCAACAATCCGGACGCGTTAAACTCATCAACCCGGATACTGCAATTTGCCACTGATCTCACCCTCAAGCAGCTTGAGCTTATCGAGCCATCCCAAAAACGAACTCTTATTAAATTCCTCCACAAATTAGGCTTGATTATTGGATCTTCACCGGCTATTCCCCTGGCGGGCGCCCTGCTAGAAGAGACCGATCTTTCTGGTTTGTCGCTTAGAGGCATCAATTTGAGTAACGGCCGGTTAAAGGGCGCCAAGCTGGCAGAGGTTGATCTGCGCTTTGCTAATTTGATGGCCGCCGACTTGAGAGGCGCCAACTTTCATAAAGCGATCCTGGGGTCAGACATGAAAGGGGGGACTCTCCCGGCTAATCTTTCCAAGGCCAGGCTCGATCGGGCTACATTTTCCGAAGCCAATCTCAATCACGTTCGGCTCTCCCAGGCATCTCTTAACCACGCTCAATTTACTGATGCCCAGTTAGAAGGCGCTAACCTGGCTGGCGCCCAGCTACGAAGGGTTAATTTTTCACGGGCAAACTTGAAGAACAGTATCCTGACTTCGACTGATATGCGCCAGGCCTATTTGCGAGGGGCTTGCCTGGTCAAAGCAAATCTCTGCGGAGCTAATTTGGTGGGCGCTGAATTATTAGGCGCCGATCTTTCGCTATCCAAAGCCAGGGATGTCAATTTCAGCAAGGCCGATCTAGGCCAGGTAGTTCTCCATAAAACCTACCTATATAACACCAACCTGCAAGCGTGTAATCTCGAAAATGCAGATTTAGAAGGCGCCAATCTTTCTACCAGCGATCTGCGGGATGCTAGATTAAATAGGGTTAATTTTGGTGGGGTGCTGTTAGAAGAGACCAAATTCGACTTGGCCGGGCACTATTGGCTGGGCCGCTGGATGTTGGCTTCTCGGATCGTCCGCCCGGCTCAGCGGGCATTCAA
>BTQB01000067.1:0-10214 GCA_036985655.1 Anaerolineae bacterium
CTAAGAGCCCAGCTCTTAGGTATTATTCAGGCGCCGGCAAGGAATATCGCGTCAGTTGTCGCTGGTGGCGTGCGTCAGGTTGTAAACGTTCTTGATGCCTATGCGACTCAAGAGAATGAAACTGAAGCAGCTGCTGGCTGATTTCAGCGCAAATACCATACATAAAATTCTGTAAAACAATATTCGGAGGAATAAATCATGGCAGATCTTGAAAAATTAGTTGATGAACTTAGTGAGTTGAGCTTGTTGGAAGCTGCTGAACTTACGAAACTGTTAGAGGATAAGTGGGGTGTGAGCGCGGCCGCACCGGTGGCTATGGGAATGATGCCAATGGGTGCTGCTGGCGCGGCCGAAGAGGAAGAAGAAAAAACTGAATTCGACGTTGTCCTAAAGGAGATTGGCCCTAAGAAGATTAACGTTATAAAAGAGGTTCGAGCATTGACCGGACTCGGCTTAAAAGAAGCGAAAGACGTAGTCGATGGCGCCCCTAACACAATTATGGAAGCCGTTAGCAAAGAAGCGGCTGAGGAAGCCAAATCGAAACTTGAAAACGCTGGGGCTGTTGTTGAACTAGCCTAGAGCCAGCCCTTTTTTGAGGGAGGATCGTTCGTGGTTCGTTACCTGCATGAGGCGGTGTTAAACAAGGTGGTCCACCTGTCTATTGAAAGAAGGCTGGATGATTATAAATGAAACAAAGAAAATTTAACCTTGGTGACAGCTAACTCGCTGGTGGTATATGATGGCGACTTGGCGTCTTCCGGGAATTTACAATAGTTTAAATAGTTAGTGCAACTTCTGATTTCTCAAGACGTAATATAGTCTGATAGGATCAAAATATGTAAGCTATTGGATAAGGAGTGGGCGACCATGACAGAAGAACAAACACCGGATATGGAGGATATCAAGATCCGTTTGGGTAATGAGATCCCAGTTGAAGAGGATGTAGAGGCATTAAAGGCAGAACAAGAGCAGTCAGACATTGTAGATGAATTCAAAGACATGGGTCGACAATTTGGCGAGACATTACGTTCTGCCTGGTATAGCGAAGAAAGAGTCCGATTTGAGAAAGAGGTTCGCGAGGGAGTTCAATCATTTTCCACGGAAGTAAATAAGGTATTTGGTGAAGTCCGGGAGAGCGACGCTGCAGCTAAGGCGAAAAAAGAGGCCGGCGAGGTCAAGGCAAAGATCAATCAATCTGAGGTGACTGATAAGGCCAAAGAAGGTCTAGCGCAAGGGTTACACTGGTTTAGCCAGGAGCTGGAAAAACTAGCCAATCAATTTACGCCAGCAACCCCTGTAGAGAAAACACCGCCGGCTGAAGAAGAACCAAATGATTGAATTCAGGAAAAGAATAGATAACCAGAGGAGCACTGTTAATGGATGCTCCTCTGAAAATAGGACACGGATTAACACAGATTACACGGATTAAAATTGGCATGATTCTACCAATACCGTCCTTTTCATCCATGGTGGTGCGCCGTGGCGCGTGTAATCTCCTCTGTAATTATTTAAACAAGCACTTTTTCTGCCATCAATTCTAGACCTTTTAGATCATCTAAATCGAGCCATTGGAGCATAGCTTTTTCTAATCCTGCAGCTTCATATTGGTGTAACTGGCCAACAATTTCATCTCCAGTTCCAACGACCAGTCCGAGGTTGCGATAATCATCTGCTGTTCGAGCGCCTTTTGAGCGGGTGAACACTTTTTCTTCGACCTCCGACTGATCGGCGCCGTGAATACAACCAATCATCATGGATCGACGAACATCTTCCACTTTTCTGCCCGCGGAGATAATCAACTCATCCAGCTGTTTGTTTCTCTCAGCAAATTGGCTTGGCGTTAGGTAAATGCTGTTCCATTCTCCTGCATAGCGAGCAGCCAGGGGCAGGGTCCTTTTGGGGCCGTTTCCGCCAATCAGGATGGGCGGACCACCTTCCCGCTGTGGCCGTGGTAATAAAACAGCTTCATTCAACTGAAAAAAAGAACCCGAATAGCTGCAAGGTTCATCGCTGTGCAGCAGCTTGATAATAACCTGAATTCCCTCTTCTAATCGTTTAAATCGGCCTGGTACATCCAAAAGATCCCAGCCGTAATTTGCATGTTCCCGTTCTTGCCAGCCCGCACCCAGGCCCAAGATAAATCGTCCATCGGATAGGTCGTCGAGGGCAGATGCCATTCTTGCTGTCATCGTTGGGTTACGAAATGACATGGGTGAAACCAGAGGACCGAACTTAATCCTGCTGCTGTTGGTGGCTAGCCAGGTAAGGGAAACCCATAATTCAAGTGAATCTTTATCAGGGGGACTGGCATTCGTATAATGATCTGACCGGTATAGGCCAGAAAAACCCAGTTGTTCGACCGACAGGGCCAGCTGTTGCCAGCGAGGCCAATTTAGTCCATTCTGACCCTCAACCATAATTGCGATTTCCAACATTGCACCCTCCTGGTTGTGCTTACTTCTCTGGTAAAGTGTTTGTCTGTATATAGGTGGATTAACCACATTCGGTTAAAGAGCAACAGTAAAGAAAAACGCCCGTCCATCTGGACAGGCGCGTTTGGGAACGGCATATTAAATGCTTTGGTTAAGCAGTGGCAGTTTCCAAATGTGGAAGAATTTGGGCTAATAGTCGATTTTTTGGCATGGCGCCTGTAATTCGGGCAACGACCTCACCATTCTTAAATAGCATCAATGTTGGAATGCTCATAATTCCATAGCGGCCAGGGGTGATAGGATTTTCGTCTATATCAAGCTTGGCGACTTTTAATAACTCCTCCTGCTCGTTGGCGATCTCTTTTACATGGGGAGCGATCATGTGACAAGGACCGCACCACTCCGCCCAAAAATCCACCAGAACCGGTTTATCCGAATTTAATACTTCACTTTCAAACACATCATCACTGATGATTACAGGATCTGCCATTCTTAACTCCTTCGCTGTTCCTAGTTTAATTTGATAATTGCATCTTCAAGTTTTGTGCCTGGTAAGTGTACAGGAAGAGGGGTCACTGTCAAGGAATTTTGCTTACATATCAAATAGATGAATATAAATATGTGGGGCAACTTAACGCATTCGTTGGCGGCAATAGGCAGTAGGGCTAGAATCCATAACATGAAAGAAAAAGTGATTACAAACGGCCGCGTGGTTACCTGGGGAGAATCAAACGAGATCATCGATGATGGGGCCCTTTTGATCCAAGATGGGAAAATATCTGCCGTTGGCAGCGGCAATGACCTCGCTGCTAATCATCCCGATGCTGAGAGTATCGATGCTGGTGGACAGCTGGTGATGCCGGGAAACATCTGTGCTCATACACACTTTTATGGCGCTTTTGCCCGCGGGATGGCTATCCCTGGCCCAGCAATGAAGGATTTCCCCGATATCCTTAAACGCCTATGGTGGCGCCTGGATAGAGCTTTAAGTCCAGAGGACGTTCGTTATAGCGCCCTTGTCAGCCTTATTGACGCCATTAAGCATGGAACAACAACATTAGTCGACCATCACGCCAGCCCAAATGCGATAGAGGGATCTTTGGATATTATTGCTGAGGCAGTTACAGGGGCGGGCCTCAGAGCAGCCCTGTGTTATGAGGTGACCGACCGGAACGGCCCGGCAGGCGTCCAGGCGGGTATCGAGGAAAACGCTCGATTCATCCATTCTTTGCCAGCTAGTGAGAATGGGCTGCTGGCCAGTTCATTTGGATTGCATGCGTCTTTGAGCCTATCTGATGAGACTCTGGCTGATTGTGTAATGGTTAACCGCGAGCTTCAATCAGGATTTCACATTCATGTCGCTGAACATGAAGAAGATGAATACGATTCTCTTAATAAGTATGGGAAGCGAGTGGTTAACCGCCTGGCGCTGGCAGGCATTCTCGGGCCAAAAAGCATTGTTGCTCATGCGATTCATATTGACGCGGCCGAGATGAACATGCTCCGGGACACAGGCTGCTGGGTAACCCACCAACCGCGGAGCAACATGAATAATGCCGTCGGCGCTGCGGATATCGAGGGTATGTTAAGCTTGGATATCCCAGTATGTCTCGGTAATGATGGTTTCAGCAATAATATGTGGGCTGAGTGGAAGACAGCTTATTTACTGCATAAATTAGCCCATCGCGATCCGCGTCGAGCTAATGGGCAAGATATCCATCGGATGGCAGTCACTAACAATGCAGCTTTGAGCGATATCTTTTGGCCTGGTTACCATCTTGGGCGCATAGAAGAAGGCGCCGCCGCCGATATAATTTTTGTCGATTATCAACCAACTACTCCCCTGAGCTCAGGGAATTTGCCGTGGCATATCATCTTCGGCTTCGAAAGCAGCATGGTTACGTCGACGATGGTCGATGGGCAGTTCTTGATGCGGGATAGGCAGCTGCTGACCTTGAATGAAGCTGAAATCACGGCCCGAAGCCGGGAACTGGCGGCCGATGTTTGGAAAAGATTCGAGGAAATTAGCTCGACATAAAAAACAGTATTGCTCGGAGGTACCATATGCGCGAGCGAATTCTCGGGAAAGGCCAGGGAGGGATTTACTCTGTTACTTTGGCAGCCATACCCAATTTTCCACGGATAACGCCTGGATGTGATATTGCCACTATCCTTATAGAGACCACGGGATCAGCCGGAATCGAGATCCAGGAAGGTGATATCTTTGCTCTGGCTCATAAGATTATATCAAAAGCCGAGGGCCGGACGGTTAATCTCCAGGAAGTTGTTCCTAGTGAGCGTGCCTACGAGGTGGCCGGCCGAACTGAAAAAGATCCCCGTCTGGTCGAACTAATACTCCAGGAGAGCCAGGAGATCTCCCGGATGCGACCTGGGTTGATCATTACCAGGCATCGCCTTGGATTTACCTGTGCCAATGCGGGTATCGATCGATCTAATGTTCCCCAGGATTCTGGGGATGAAACAGTTATTTTGCTGCCAAAAGATCCCGATGATTCCGCAAAAAAAATTCACCAATCGATAAGAGATAAGATCAGCAAGTCAGTTGGGATCATAATTGTTGATAGCCACGGCCGACCTTTTCGCCTGGGAACAACTGGTACTGCTATCGGTCTAGCAAGTATGCCAGCCTTGTGGGATAGGCGTGGGGAGGCTGACCTGTATGGATATGAATTGCAACATACCGAAGTGGGCACTGCAGATGAAATAGCGGCCGCAGCCAGTCTGTTGATGGGTCAAGCGGCCGAAGGAACTCCAGCAGTACACATCAGTGGCCTGAGGCTTCCGCCAATCGAGGGCTGTGCTGCTGACTTGATTCGGCCGGAAGAGAAAGATTTATATCGTTAGAATCTGACGAACTATTAATGCCCAAGTATAAATTTCCCGGGTCGAACCTACCTCTATTCATAAGCGGCTTAGTACGATTGACTGATTGCCCTTGGAACGATTACGTGCACAATTTAAGGTAGATGATTATTAAGCGGAAAAATGGTTTAGGGCAAAACTTCTTTAAACCACAGCAAATATTCATATTCATACTGCTGGCGGTGGCAATAAGCAGCTGTTCTGTTGAAAGCGGGAGACCGACACGCGTTCCAACGTTAGAAGCGCCAAATCTTTCTGGAGTGAACAGAGATCGGGCGCCGCGATTTTATTTACAAAAAGAAGTGGTGGAAATTGTCGAATCAGCAAATGGACTGCCGCCAACCTTTACACCTGCACCCGACATGACTCCCAATGTTGCGGCAGCGTATAAGCCGTTAACAGGACCATCTCCCACTAACACACGTCCCCAATTGCCAACAAATACGCCGACATCAACGCCGACATTTACACCGACGCCTTCATCTACGCCAACTGCAACCGGTACGCAGGCTCCCGAAGTCCGGCCTTTAGATGAGTACGGTCCCTTTGACTTGATCCCAATAGAGGCATTTCCACGGCCAAAGGGCGACAATGGCTGGGGAATCCACTGGATCCCAACGGTAAAACAGGATCGGGGAGTGGTCGATCGCTTTATAAGTCAAGTCAATGCCATGCATATAAAGTGGGTAGTTTTCCTTAACGATGGATCAAACATCGGCGATAATGATTATCTTGTTGACCGGCTGGTTCAATCTGGAATCATGCCGGTCATGCGGATTTACCGCAGCAACATTCGTCCATATGACGGGGATATAGGCAAGATGGTCGCCCACTATCGCCAACGTGGAGTCTACTACTTTCAGCTCTATAATGAACCAAATGCCAACGAAGAAAATTCACAAGGATTTGCTAATCCAAACCAATATGCCATTGCCTGGGCATCTGCGGCCAGAGATGTCATAAAAAATGGGGGTTTTCCTGGTATTGGCGCGTTGAGTCCAGGAGGAGCTTATGATCACTTCACTTTTCTTTCTAGAACACTGCAGACGCTAAAATGGAACGGCGATATAGGTTTGCTGAACCGCAGCTGGTTTTCAGTTCACAATTATCATGGGTTACGTTCCCTGGATGATGAGGATGGTTTTCTCCTGTTTAGAAAATACGATGAGATATTACGCAATCAATTGGGGCGTTCGCTGCCCATGATCGGTACAGAGGGAGGATCTTACCACCCGGATCCTCAGGTCGAGAAAGATTTGCTGGTAGCCCAATATACATATATGCGAGATGCGGAACCCTATTTCTTTGCTTTTAGCTACTGGCTTCTGGCCAATAGCGAAGGTGGTTCCTTTGATAAGAGTTGGGAATGGCAAGCCCTGATACGTAAAGATTTTATCCACCCCCTGGTTACTGATTTTTTCTACAACAATCGTAGATAATAAGGCATTCTATTGAAAGCCAGTTAATAGGATTGGCAGTAAGGGACTCCTGACCAAGAAAAGCTCTAAATCGCCGGCAACCGATCAGTCGTTGAGGTCTTAGGATTGATCATTTTATTGTTCTGGATTTTATCCAACAGCTAGGGCTGTAGATCGTCGCCACCTAATTCTGCCTCCAGAATATTCCAAAATCGCTGAAACTCTTTTAGCCTTTGCCTTGCTGCGTGCTGAGCCGGCCTGGTGTGCAAACTCTTAACAGTTTTCTGCTGCCACTCCAGATTTCTCTGTAAGCTAATCAAGTCCGAGGTCGAAACGGGCTGTTCGCCGGTGAGAATCATGCTGGTCCAATGGATGACGGCCGTCAGGCCAAGTTTGCTCAGTTTATCGGCATCCCACAATATCTGTGAAGATAAATTGGTCAGGGGAGTCTCCCTCCACAGCCCTTTATGGTCGGCGATGGCTTGGGCTACTTCATCGATTTTTTCTTGGGGAAAATCGGTGCCGGTCAGAAAATCTTTGGCAAATACAGCGCCAGTTTCTGCATGACATTCTCCGTCTACCTTTGTTACATCATGCAGCCAGGCTGCTGCCTCTACCACTTCCACGTCAGCATCCAGGATATGAGCGAGTTTGAGGGCCAGAGCAACTACCGCGGTGACATGTTCCCAACGATAATTGTATGTCGATGATTCACGGGGTATTGAGTCGTGGCCCTTCTCGTCCTGTTCTGTATCGGCCGCAGATCGCATCGCAATGATAGCGGCATCTCGCCATTTTTTATTCATCTCAGGTTCTCCGAACCTTAATATTAGGGGGCAGCTAGAAGCTGAGTCAAACCATGGCTAGCCCAAGGCTACCATGGGAAAGGTGTGACCGGCGTGATATCGTAATAGAGCTCAACAATTCGACGGAAAATAGGGGCGGCCACGGCCGAGCCTTCACCTGAATTTTCTATCATAACAACAACAGCGATCTCAGGCTCCTCGATCACCGTTCCATCGAAAAGAGTATAAGGCTCAGCTGGCGCGTAACCAATAAACCAGGCATGGGAAGTGTCAATAACGGTCTCGGCTGTTCCTGTTTTTCCAGCGACAGGGACTGGCAGCCCCACGAATTGATGAGAAGCTGTACCAGACGAACTACTGGCAACATCTCGTAAACTCTCTTGAATCACTAACAGATTTTCGTCGGATAGCGGCAGCTCTCCTTGAGCTTCGGCTGGCCATTTTTCTTCGGGAGCGCCGCCACCAGCGCCTATGCGGTCTATCAACGTTGGCCTGTACAAGGTTCCTCCGTTAGCAACTGCCGCGATAATTCTAGCCATTTGTAGGGGTGTTACCTGTACAAAACCCTGGCCAATAGCCATATTGACTGAATCACCTGGGACCCAGCCCTCTCCCACATTATTTATTTTCCATTCCGGATCAGGGATCAAGCCCGAGTTTTCAGGAATGCCCACAATGTCTGTCGGGGCATCAAGGCCAAATTGACGAGCAGTTGTTGGGATGATGAATGGATCAACTGCATCCAGGTTAAATCCCGCGTCATAAAAACAAGAGTTGCAGGAGACAACCAAAGCCTGCCTCAGCGAGACAGTTCCGTGGCCGCCTTCTAGCCAATCATATTTTACAAACGTATCACCTAATTTATTCCAACTTCCCGTACTGGTGTAACGGGTGCTGGGTTCATAAACACCACTGCCCACAGCGGCGGCAAATGTAATAATCTTAAAGATCGATCCGGGTGGATATTCACCTTGAGCTGCCCGGTTGAGCAGGGGCTGATTCGGGTCATTTAGGACCCTTGACAACTCGGTTTCGGAATTAAGACGGCTGCCGTCAAATATCTCCGTATCATAATCAGGATAGCTGGCCATGGCCAGAACCGCGCCGCTATTGGTATCAAGGACTATTACCGAACCTGCCTCAGCTAAAGGGTGGGTTTCGATAGCTTCGGCCAAGGCATCCTCAACTGCGGATTGGAATTGGGAATCGAAGGAAACGAAAATGTTTCTTGCCTGTTTCGGTTCGCTTTCAGCGATAGTGGCTATGTGTTCACCGCTGGGACCGACAACGGTAAGAACACCTCCGCGCGTACCACTGAGATATTTTTCGCCCCACTTTTCAATACCAGCCAGGCCAACTTGCTCGTCCCCCCGGTAGCCAGTAGCGGTATATGAATTAATCTCTTCTGCAGGAATGAAGCCAGTATAGCCGATGACATGGGGTGCAACGCCTTGATCCGAGTAAAGCCGGGTCAACCGGTCGTTTGTTACCAGTCCCGCATCTAAGAATGGCTGGAGGAGCTCATAATTTTCTTGCATAACCTCGCCGGTGATATCGCCAATGGGTACGTACCAATCAGGCAATGACGAGGCATACAGGAAGAGGATGTCCTCCGGCGTCATATCGAGTACCTGGCTGAGGGCGGACAATAAGCCCTCCTCGTCTTCAATCCGTCCTGGGATCACCCCAAGAGTTATTAATGTTCCCTGGTAAGCTAGAGCGTCGCCATCTTTGTCATATATATTCGCCCTGGCTGGGATGCGATGCTCCATAGAGAGGCGATATCCGCCTTCCATCTCGGGTAATATTAGGCTCTCATCCCAGACAACTCCCCAGCGTCCATCATTAAATACCAGTTCGACAGCGTGATCTCGGGAAACTTGACCTACAACAGCTGAGTCCCAGGTAACGCGAGCGCCAAATTCTGCTCGATCTCCATCCTGCCGGGCTGATAGAGGCTGGGTATTTATTGACTGGACTGCGGCTATATTCATCATCTCTTCGTAAAATTTCACAAAAGATCGACTGTCAATTAAGGATTGACTCTGGGGGGAAAGCAGGCTGTACATGCCAAGATAATCACCGACCTCCCAGGCCCGAAAAAAAGCAAGCCCAATACCTTCAGCGCCGCTTGGGATTGACGTTGGCGTTGGTTCTTCGGTTGGCGTCGGTAATGGGGTCAAAGTTGCTACTTCGTAAGTATCTTGAATTACAGGGGGCACAACCTGATCACAGGCAGCTAGCAAAAGGGCGAAAATGGGAAGAAGCAGATATCGAGCGTATGGTGAATTCATTGATAAGATTATCATTCTTCTTCGATTTGATATCGAGACAGCCTACCTCAACAGCCCGCCGCGACAGCCTGTTGCAACAGGGGGATTATATCGATGAATTTCACATAATGTCGAATTCTAATCTTTTCAAAAGCTGACGCTAATAATGTTGTAAGATTTTTCACGTATATTAGGGCCTAATCGTATATTGTTCTAATTAATCCCCAACCCAAAAAATTAATTAACTTTGGTTTTTTGACGTTAATCCTCGGATTAGTACTGGCAGCTTGCAGCCGAGAGAACATAGAAAAACTTGTTTTATCTCATGTACCTGTTGAACCGGCACAAAAACACCAGCAAATAGTAATAGTGAGAGTTCTGATAACATTGAACAGGCTCCCG
>BTQB01000068.1:0-10200 GCA_036985655.1 Anaerolineae bacterium
TTTCGAAGGAGTTCACATGCGCCGCGGCGCACCACCATGGATGAAAATAACGATATTCGCAGATTCATACCTATTCTAATCCGTGAAATCTGTGTCAATCCGTGTCCTATTTTCGAAGGAGAGGCTAGATTCTCATTGTGGAAAGATGATTGGCTGTTTAATTGTCCGGGCATCTACCAGGTAGCCTGGTCTATTTTCAGGACCTCTTCCCTCTTTGCTTAGTCAACATAACGAATTACAATCACCTTAAGGATAAAATAGAGAGGGCCTGACTATATGCGAGTGTTAATCACGGGATCGAGCGGTCAAATTGGCACAAACCTTGCCTTAAAGCTGCAGGAAGGTGGTCATTACGTGTTCGGCATCGATGTTAGACCAAATCCATGGACAAGGGATATTGAAACATTGCTGCAGGATTTAAGCGCCCCTTATCGGGATTTTAAGGGCGGACTCGGACAGGTTCAGTATCCTCCAGATTTTGACTTGGTTGTTCATCTTGCTGCCCATGCCAAAGTTCACGAACTGGTTGAAGAACCTCATCGTGCACTTTCAAATATCACCATGACTTTCAATGTTCTGGAGTTTTGTCGACACAATAATCTCCCCGTGATTTTCAGCAGCTCCAGGGAGGTTTATGGGGATATTCACCGCTATATTACTGAGGAATCCTACGCAGATTTTGCCTTTACGGAAAGCCCCTATTCAGCGAGTAAAATTTCCGGTGAAGCGCTGATATATTCTTATGCCCAATGTTATGGTCTCAAATATCTGATTTTCCGGTTCAGCAATGTATACGGCCGCTATGATAATGATCTACAGCGGATGGAAAGGGTGATTCCTCTGTTCATCCTCAAGATCAGTCGCGGTGAACAGATCGTAGTCTATGGTGAAGATAAAGTATTAGATTTCACCTACATTGATGATTGCGTTAGAGGTGTCCTCAAAGGTATCGATCTTATATTGAGTGATCGCCATGTAAACCAGACCATTAATCTCGCCTATGGCCAGGGAAACAGCCTGATAACAATGGCAAAATTTATTGGCGAGGAATTGGGCAGCGAAGCTGACATCCAGGTTGAACCACCTCGAATCGGGGAAGTAACTTACTATGTGGCCAATATAGGTAAAGCCAGGGCTATTCTTGATTATTTACCCGAGACATCTCTTAATGAGGGTATCGCCAAAGCCGTTGCCTGGAATCTTGATTGGTGGAGCACGCATCCACCGAGTACAATGTGAGCCAGGTTCAAATCTTATCTGATCTCGCCAAACGAATTAACACTATCAATCTTGATCACCCGATCCGTGTCGCCATCGATGGTATAGATGCTGCCGGCAAGAGTACTTTAGCCGGTGAGCTTCAATCTGCGTTCACCGTGTATGATCGACCTGTAATCAGAGCATCTATTGACGGTTTTCACAATCCAAAGGCCCTTAGATATTCGCAAGGTCGAAATTCGCCGCAAGGATACTTTGAGGACTCTTTCAACTACCATGCCTTAAGGGAGTATCTGCTTCAACCCTTAGGACCGGAAGGGAATCGATCCTATTGTACATCTTGTTTCGATTATCGAGCGGACCGAAAGGTTGTATTCAAACCGTCTAGGGCATCTGATAAAAGCATACTGCTTTTTGATGGTATCTTTCTGCTGCGACCAGAGTTGGCAGATCAATGGGATTATTCGATCTTTGTTGATGTCTCTTTCGAACTCTCCTTGGCTAGAGCGCTAAGAAGGGATTCTGGCTCAGCAGAATCCGTTAAATCTGTCGAACAGCTCTATCGGGAGCGTTATTTTCCAGGACAAAGGTTATACTTGGATAGTTGCCATCCAGAATTGAAAGCCAATGTCCTGGTGAGAAACGAGTCGATTGATTACCCAGTATTAGAAGTTATCCGTGAATGATTTACCTTGATGTCTCGGCCGCTGTACACAGCCGTGCAGGCCTTGGTCGATACAGCCAGCGCCTGGCTGAATCGCTCATCGCCGACGACCCGTCAGCATTTGGACTGTTCTACAATCGAGGTCGGGGAGGGCGGCTCCCGGCAGGATTGGACCAGGCCCCCAGTCGAACAGTTCGATGGGGTTACAAGCCCTGGCGCATGGCCATATTGGCTGCCACCATAACTAGGATAAACTTTAATCGCCTGGTACCGGAGGCAACGTTATTTCATAGCACCGAGCATTTGCTGATGCCTCTCAGCGGTTGTCCAACAGTTCTTACCGTACACGACCTTATCTTTAAGATATTCCCCAAATATCACAAAAAGTTAAATTATCTTTACCTTAAGTTAGCTATGCCTATTTTCTGTCGTCGGGCGACGGCGATTATCGCTGTATCGAATGCAACCAGAACAGATATCGTCGATAACTACGGCATAGATCCGGATAAGATCCATGTCGTCTATGAAGCGGCCGCAGATCATTTCAAACCCCAAAAGAGTGACGAAATTGACAGAGTGCGTAAAAAATACAGGCTTCCAGACCGCTACCTGATTCATACTGGGACAATCGAACCCCGGAAGAATTTAGAACGCATGTTAGATTCCTTGAAGATATTAAAGAAGAGTTACCCGACGTTGAGCCTGGTCCTCGCCGGCGGCAAAGGATGGCTCACCCAGAATTTCTACGTCAAGATCGAGTCTTCCGGGTTAAGTGATTCCGTATTGCTCCTGGATTGGGTGCCAGATGGCGATTTGCCGGCTGTTATCTGCGGCGCTAAATTAGCCGTCCAGCCCAGCCTCTACGAGGGATTTGGTCTTCCCGTCCTTGAACATATGGCTTGTGGGCAGGTGGTCGCTTCCAGCAGCAGGGGATCCTTACCAGAAGTTGGCGGAAAGGCCGCCGCCTACTTCGATCCTGAGGACGTGAACCAAATGGTAGCCGTTATCTCCCGTCTTTTAAATGATGACGGCGAACGGGCGCACCGGCGAGAACTCGGTCTTCGACAAGCAAATCAATTTAGCTGGGGGCGTGCAGCTCAAGAAACAAGGGAAATTTATAACCAGCTCCTTCAGGCCCAATGAAACAGGATTCACCAAATAACGAATCGGTCGAATCAAGGCTCGATCTCCTAAATAAGCTTATTCCATTTCTTCTGGCGATCGTTCCATTCCTGTATCTGGTGACCCTGGCGCGAGGACTTGTATTCGGCGATCCCACTGAGTTTACTTTTGTCGCCAACATTTTAGGTATTGCCCATCCTCCGGGCTATCCGGTAATAACATTACTGGGTAAGCTTTTTCAATCCCTCATTCCATTTGGTGACATTCCCTGGAGAATGCATCTTCTTTCGGCCGTCGCCGCTTCAATTGCTGTCTTTAGCGTCTACGGAATCATCGTGACGATCGGCGCCTCGATTTGGAATCCAAATCGCCAGCTTTCAATAATTATCCGGCTGTCGGCTGTGTTTGCTGCTTTAACTGTGGCGACAGCTGCAAATTTTTGGCAGCACGCCATTCATGCGAACCCTCACATTATCACGGCCGCATTTCTGTCTGCAAATATTTTCTTCCTAACCAGGTGGTGGTCGGGGCAGCGACTTGAAGAACCAGATGGAAGAAGCCGCAGTATGCGCTGGCTTTATGTATTTAGCTTTTCGGCCGGAGTCGGCCTAACGCACCATCCACTAACTGTTTTCACTTTCCCGGCTTATGCGATTTTTATATTGCTCGTCCGCCCTAGCATTTGGCGTGAATGGCGTACATGGCTGAAAATGCTGGCTTTTGCGATCCTCGGATTAGGTGCCTGGCTTTATTTCCCAATTCGCAGCCCGATGGAGCCAGCCTTCGGCCCAAACAATATGAACACCCTGGATGGATTCTTAAATCACGTTCTTGCCCGAGGAATCAGAGAAAGCATACCATTTTTCGGCCTGACCGATCAATTTGATCGAGGGCTCGTTTTCTGGACTTTACTTCGTCTGCAATACTCCTTAACTACCATTTTCCTGGCATTCTTGGGCCTGGTCTGGTTAATTCTCGATCCTGGCAAAAAAAAGCGAACGGCGGCAAAACCTCAACGGTTTTCAGGCCCGACCCTTCGACCCCTGGGAGTAATGTTTGTCCTGGCCTTTCTGCTTAACTACCTCTTTGTGATAAATCTCCGCCAGCAGGACATTATGGCTTACCTGCTAGGAGTTTTTCTCCTTCTTGGCCTTTTTGCAGGGTTTGGGTTGCTGGCCATAATGGATCTACTT
The DNA here is from genome assembly GCA_036985655.1 of Anaerolineae bacterium. GTDB lineage: Bacteria > Chloroflexota > Anaerolineae > Promineifilales > Promineifilaceae > UBA11865. Next base: position 4,198 of record BTQB01000068.1, read on the forward strand.
AAAAGTCGTTCATTAATTGAACTGCGGGTTGTCGCTCCCCTATTTACCGTGCTGTTTCTGTTAGGACCTGTCCTACAGGTCATTCGCAACGCCCCATACATCTCCTTAAGCCAATATAATGCAGCGGAGACCTACAGGGATGCGGTATTTTCATGGTTTGAAGGCCAGAACGACGGCGCCGTTTTACTCAACGATTGGGAGCATATGACACCGCTGTGGTACACGCAATTCGTCGAAGATCGGTGGCCTGATCCGGCTGAAGTTACCCCACGACTTGTATCAACGGATCGTCCCTGGTTAGAGTCGGTGTATGACTACTTGCCGGGTGGGCCCGTCTATTTAAGTGGTTACAAACCAGAGATAGCCGCTGCTGGTTTTCGCCTTCGTCCCCGCGGTCCCTTCTACCAAGTTGTAGAACCGGGTGAAGCCAGCCTGCCGCCAGAACTTACCAAGATAGCTCCGTTCACCTATGTTGATATTGAAGTCCTGGCTTTTCAGCTTCCTGAGTCTGAAATTGTCCCGGGTGACATCGTTCCCTTGACCCTGGCGATGCGAGCGCCTGAGGGCTCATCTGATTTTTACACCCCGGTTATCTATCTTGGGGATGGTGATGAGCAGGTTGAACTTGAATTTACAACTGACAGCCACCTGGTGACGCCCAGCTGGCAGCCTGGCGAGGTAATTGTCGAGCGATTTGATTTTGCGCTGCCACCCAAGTTCCAATCCGGCGTGATTCCAATTACCCTGGCATTGAGAAATCTGAGTTCTGATGGTGAAACTGGACCGAGGTTTTCCATGGGTGATCTCAAGGTATCAACCAGAGATCAACCAATTGATGTTGGGAATCTATTAGCAAACTTTAGGTATAGAGTCGGTCTTTCTTCGGCGGATGCGCGTGTTGGACTTGGCAATAGTCGCTCGGCTCCCTGGGTTGAGCCACTGCGGGTCTCGGCGGGCGAAACCATCCATCTCACTTTCGAATGGAAAAGTCTGGCGCAGGCCGAGGAAAGTTACACAATTTTTGTCCATCTCATTGATCTCTCGAACAGGCCCTTAGTAGCTCTGGACTACACGCCCCTTGGTGGTTCAACACCGACCTATCTTTGGATCCCTAAATGGCTGCCAGGTCAAAGATTGTTGGATCCATACCAGCTTCAAATTCCGGCTGATCTCCCCCCCGGCGAATATCTTATAGAGGTTGGTATATACGAAATGACCAGCGGCCGTAGATTACATATATCAGATCCTAAAGGGAACTTAATAGGAGATCGCTATATACTGGGACCCGTAATAGTGGAAGAATAATCCTGGTGTTAATCGCCCTTGAGGCTGACTAACTCGTAAATTTGTTCAAGAGTCTGACGGCCTTTTACCTTCAGTGGATCCAGTTTATTGACAACAACCCTGTCTTCTACCTGCATATATGTTGCTTCGCTGATCAGGATCTGGTTTGGTTTCGCGATTTGTTGTAATCGTTCAGCCAGGTTTACAGCATCGCCAATAGCCGAATAATCTTTTCGAAGAGGGCTGCCCACGTTGCCAACTACTGCTTCACCAGAGTGAATCCCGATCCCGAAATATAAACACTCATCTTCTGGGATCGTCTGATGATATTCCAGAACTTTATCACGTACATCCAGGGCAGTCTCGACCGCCCGTTTAGCGTGGTCTTCCTGGGGATTTAATGGCGTGTTATAGAGGGCCATGACTAGGTCGCCATCATATTTGTCAATCAACCCACCGTATTCATTTATCGCGGTGGCTGCTGCTGTTAGATGGTTGTTTAGGGCCCCAATAAGAAATTCAGGATCCCATTTCTCGGCTACGGTGCTGAATCCTCGAATATCTCCAAAAAGGACCGAGATGTCACGGCGCTGAGGTCTCTGAGCGGCGTCCACATCCCTTACTTGATCGACCAATGCTGGCGGCAGGTAACGCCGAACGCTTTCCATCCGCTTTTTCTCAGATATATCTTCAACAACCAGGGCAACACCTCGAGTATCCTGTCGAATATCGCGCAATGGTGTTAAGGTCAAGTTCAAGGTTGCAGTTCCCTTTTGGCTTGTCAGGACAGTGTCGATCTCCGTATTGAAGTGGCCGCCGGAATTTTGAACCTCTTCAATCATGTTCTCAACTAACGATTCCATTGAAGTGAACAACATTCGGAAATCTTTATCCATTACACGATAACTGGGTATACCAAGAATCCTTTCGGCCGCCCGGTTGAAGAGAGACACGCGGTCAGCTAAGTCAATAGTTATCACACCACTCGCGATTGACTCAAAAACGTCATCCTGTAGATTCTTCATCTCTGTTATATCGGCCAGCTGCTCGCGGATCTGCTCAAATAAGCGGGCGTTTTCGATAGCCACCGCAGCCTGGTTTGCGAATGCGGCAAGTAGATCTCGATCTGCATCGACGAAGATTCCTGACATTATGCGGTTATCGGCATAAACAACCCCGATGATATTTTCCTTGATTTTTAGGGGAACACAGAGGATGGAGCGCAGATTATAACTGATAATACTTTCCTGGCTCGAGAACCGGGGATCAGCCTGTGCGTTAGTTGTTACGACTGGCTCACCTGAGTTGGCTACGCTCTCCACTATGCTTCTGCTGATTTCAAATGATGATTCTTCAATCGTCTCCTGATTAATGTTTCGGGCGACTTCGACATTTAGTTCACGCGTCTGTTCGTCAAAAAGCATCAAGAAGCTTCGTTCAGATCCTGTTAGCTGAATGATGGTGTCCATTACCGTGTTCAACACTTGGGTTTGTTCAAGAGATGAATTGATGATGGCGCCAACATCTTGTAGGGCTCTTAAACTCTGACGCTCTTTTTCCTGGGATTCAACTCCTCGGGCCAGCTCTTCAGTGGCTAAGCGGAGCTTTGTTAATAGCCGGACATCCTCGCCGCCTGTGTAAGCTGTACCACTCTGCTTCCTCTTTTCCAGCTCCTGGGCCAGTTCTTCGATTAGGATGCGTAACTTTACTACTTCACTTTGTGTCCTGGTAATAGTCGAATCGTCCAATTTTCTGAACCTCTGATAAATTATCTATGATGCCCGGGGCGAATTGAAGTATGGCACAGACTCATTCAATCCGCAAAAGTTTATGCTAACCCTTTCGGAACCCCTTAAAAATATGTTTTAGTTGGTAGCTTATGACTCTACGAACCAACTTTGGCCTGAGAATCTGCCATTCTCGGGAGGGTTCAAATCCTGCGTCCACCTCCCTTCTCCTGCTAAATCGCTGCCGAACATATTGATCGGTCAATCTATATATTGGCTCTTTGCCCTCAGGCACGGATCTGGTTAGCAGGTCAGCCCGTTCATTTGGTGTAAGCGCTGGTCTGAAAACCAGGCCAAGGAATCGAGCCCAATTTCCTAGACGAGAATAGCTTCTATCTACATCTGCCTCTATTCGCCAATTCAACTCTCTTGCAATGAAGATGATAGCCATTGCCACCCCTATGAGAGCTGCAGCACCGGTGACCTGGATCAGTCGCCTAGCTGACAGGCTTCCAATGAAACCACTCTGATCATCGCCTAATTGATCTCTTCGAGCTAACGGATCTTCATTGTTTCCAGCCAGTTCATCAATCAACGCTTGTTCTTGTTCTAGGGTCGACTCGTCTCCAAAGGCATCACCTGGATTTCCAGCGGATTCCGGCCGGTCGCCCAAGGGAATAGATGCTGTTGGCTCAAACTGAATCCATCCAAAGTCAGGGAAATAGACCTCTACCCAAGAGTGTGAGTTTTTTTCGCGAACCCTATATGAACCTGATTCTTCATCCCATTCACCTTGCGCGTATCCGGCAACAAACCTTGCAGGCACACCTTGCGATCGGAGCATCATTGTCATAGCTGAAGCGTAATAGTTGCAGTAACCTTCTTTTCCCTGAAAGAGAACGTAATGAATTGGCTCAATACCCTCCGGTGGGGCCTCTATCTGGTCATTATATGTGATATTACGACGTAAATAATTTCTAATCGAAATTGCCTTATCGAATGGATTGTCAGCCCCATCGCTTAGTTGTTTGGCAAGCGATATTGTTTCACTTGTTAACGTGTCAGGCGTCTGCAAATATTTATCCTTTATCCAATCTGGATATTCCTGGCTTGCTTGGCGCAGGCTTGTGGCATCAGCAATGCTATAGTCTGAAACTACTCGATATCGTTCGCCTTGGCGAAGCATTAATCTAGACATCGCTGAATGAACAACCATGTTGCCCTCATCATCTAGGCTATAGTTGACCACAATTTGACGATCTGAGTTTAGCAATTCAGGGGCCGAATATATTGTCCCAGCATTGGGTACGTAATTAACAATGGTCTGGACAACTTCTTTACGCAACCTTGTTGATTCAATGGGAATTTCGCCCTCGTCGGGAAGGTGATTGTAAGAGTCGCTTTCGGAAATTGTCCAAGTTCCATCCTGGTACTTGTCATATGAAACTGCCTTCCAATACACATAGGGCAGTCGCTCTTCCGGGAAAATATCCATAATCAAGGTGTCGGAAACGGAACGAGGACCGCCCAAACTCAAACTATTGCGAAAGGCATCATTGGTACCTGTTCCATATGTCCTAAGAGAAGAAAATAATCGAGTCCAGCTGTCCTGGAAATCGCGCCAGGTCTCGCTAATAGCCGATTGGCTAAAGGCATTGTTTAGAGCTGAATTTGCTTTGGCTGAAGGCAGTCCCCAGGAAATACCAAGGACAATTAGCGCTGCTAACAAGCTGGCCTGGAGGAAATTGAATCGGAGTCCTGTCTCAAATCGCACAGTTTCAGCGCGCCATTTCTTTTCCTGGGCTCCTAAATGGGTTCGAGCGATGTATATGAGGGCCAGTAAAGTGTAAATAACAAGGAAGCCAGCCAGCGGTTTTGGTCCGTAATAGTAGTAAACTATGCTCAGCAAGACTAACCCACTGGGTAGGATTACCAACCACAATCGCGGTCTTCTGAAGGTATACCAGGAAGCTGTGTAGCCCAGCAACCAGAAGATGGCGCTGGTGTGCATAACAAATATCAACCCGTCGCGACTAGAGCCCTGGGATACTGCCTTGCCTATCCATTCGCTCTGCCGGTTAAGTAAATCAAAGACCCGCTCACGCCAGGTCAATTCGACAGGCAAATCCCTTCCAATCAGATAAATTAGAAGGAACAGGCCGTATGCAATTGCCATGCTGTGCGCTGTTCGTGGGGGAAAATGGCTCTTGGCGAGAATTAATCCAACAATAACACCACTGGTGGCGATGATGGGCATCAATTCCAGACCGGCGATTAACTCTGCATTTTGGATGGCTAAGGCGGTGGTCATAACCAACGCCCAAGCCAGTAAGAATGTTAACCAGCCTTCCTCTATTCTTAGGCGATTTACCATATAGAGCACACCTGTTTAAACCGTAAAGAGTACATAGATCATAAACACTTGTTGTTCAATAATCTATGAACTCTAATATATAAGTTTTTCCGAAGTCGCCTTTCTTCTGTTTTTCTGATTTAAATCGGCCAATAATCAAATTGGCTTGAACAGGACCCTCCCCTACTATCTTACCACTCCTGGGGGTTCAAGATTATAAGTGATGAGGTAATCTCCTGCAAAAGCTGAATCGCTTTCTCACTTTCTCTCACTTCGTACTATAAAGGCGATATATCCAATCCCTAGTATAGATGTGAAAGTGAACCATTGAATCGCATAGCTCAAGTGTGATCCCTCTGTTAGATCGATTTCACGTTCAGCTCTTATTGGAGGATCTAGATCAAGCTCCCCAGGGAGCCATTTCAAGTAGACAGGCAGCAGGGTGTAAGGTGTCTGATTCTCTATAGCTGTAATATCTACTCTATACCACTCTTTCTTTGGTAAGCTGTCCTCAGGTTGTTTTCCTGAAATCGTCTCGGACGCCTGGACAACTCCCTCAACAGTAACAAACGAATCATCATTAAACATTGATAGATCGCCAGTGGATATGGCTCGAGTGGGAACCCAGCCCCTATCCAC
>BTQB01000069.1:0-10074 GCA_036985655.1 Anaerolineae bacterium
CCAGGTCACCCATTTGGAATCTTGCGTCAGCTCGCATCAGCAAGAGGTCTCCTTGGCTCTCGACCGATAGGCCATCAATATCCAGGGCTGCATCGCTCTTCTCCAGGGCCAGGTCCAGGAGCCCTTCTTGGTAATAGATCACAGCCTGGTTGGCCAACAGGCCTGCTCTAATATCGTCGGAAAAAACTTCATAGTCCAATGCAGCCTGGCTCTCGGCGAAGTTCTGCTCCATATTTCCGGCCTTGAAGGTGACCTGAGCTCTGCTGGCGTATAATTGGGCAATGGATTCATCAGGCAGGGTGCTGCTATATTCGAAGGCGGCGTCGGATTCGTCCATGAACTCCTCGACCAGGTTCTGAGATAGGTAGATTTCCGCCTGGTCAGCATGGAGCAGACCCAACAGGTGATCGGATAACAGTTCGCCATGTTCGAGAGCATTCTCGCTGTCTTTTAAGGCGGCTTTGTACTCTCCCAGCTGATAGTACAGATCAGCCCGATAGGCGTACAGGTCAACCAAGTCGGGATCGGCTTCGAGAGCTTCTTCAAAGTCGGCCATGGCGGCTTCCCTATCGCCTAATTGGTAGTAGGCCAACCCCCGGAGGGCCGTAGCCGCTGTCCTGTGTTGGTTCACAATATCTGGCCAGGTGTTCAAGGCCTGATCCAGGGCAGCCACTGCCGCACCCCAATTCCCCGACGCAATATTTGACCGCCCGGTTTCCAGGCGGCGTGTCTCAGTCCTGCGAACGGCGAGTATGGCAGCGGCGACAGCAGCCACAATTAACACGAGGATCATGATAATTCCGATCCCCAATATTCGGCGGGAGATTCGGACGCGGGCTTGATTTAACTCTTTATTCGATACCGTTTTCGGGGTCATGCCTACTCTCCTTCATCGATTGGTTCTAACGACAGCCGGTGGATAATTGGAACCCCTGATGGCGCCAGCACGAACCCATTCAATCGGGGACTGACCAGGGCGTCATACAGGGAGTGATCCAGCGGGATAGCGGCCCCATCGGCCAACAGCATAGCCTCTATCTCCTGGTAAAGCGCCAGCCGTCGGCCAGGGTCTTGTTCGGTTCTGGCTGCTTCTAGCAGGGCGTCGATCTCTGGGTTGCTGTATCCGGATACATTAAACTCACTGTCACTGTGAAAGAGCGTGTCCAGGAAATTCTCCGGATCTGGATAGTCGGCATTCCAGCCATAGACGACCATGTGCCCATGGTTTTGACGGGCAGCACGGGTAAAATCTTCGGGGTCCAGATACTCGACATTGACTTCAACCCCAAGCACTTCTTGCCAGCCAGCGACCAAGGCGTTGACATCATCGCGATCTGTTGTACCATAACCGGCGACGGTTAGGGTTATGGGTGGCAGGCCGTCAGCGTATGCCGAATTGGCAAGAGCAGCTCGTGCGGCTTCTGGATCATAGCTTTGGTTGGCCATCTCCTCTACCAGCTCTTGAGAGAACCCAGGCATTGCAGGCGGTAGTATGGTCTCGGCAACCAGATCCGTGCCCTCATTCACCAGTTCGTTCAGCGCTTCTTTGTTTACGGCCAGGGCGAAGGCCCGGCGTACATCAGGGTCGTCCATAGGTGGCATGGTGTTATTTAAGGCAACAAACCCCGTATTTAAGCCCGTGGTCGAGACCCACTGATCATGTAGTTCATCGCCTGGCTGGCTGACACGCTTCGCCTCTTCGCCCCACACATAAACCTGATCCAACTCGCCTGATTCAAACAAGCTTATAGGTGAGCCTATACGATAGAGGAGATAGATCACATATGGGATACTAGGCAGCGTGTGGTAATTTTCATTGCGTTCGAAAATCAAGGCTGCCTCTTCGTGAACTTCCATCAGCGTATAAGGTCCACTGGCGTTAGGTTGAAAGACCCATTCTTCATCCTCCAGATCGACGCTTCCCTCATCGACGACGAAAGAAGTGGGGTAAGTCAATTTGAGTAAGAAGTAGGGTTTGGGGCTGTCCAGGGTAACGACCAGCGTCCGGTCGTCAACGACTTCTACACCTTCGATGGTCTCAGCGCTTCCGTTTAGCTTTTCAGGCACGCCAAGGATATCACCCAGGTAAGTTGCTGCCGTGGTTGAATCCGTCTTTGGATCGGCAGCCCGCTCCCAACTATACTGGAAATCAGTAGCGGTTATTGATTTGCCTGAGTGAAATTTCAGATCGTCCCGCAGCGTGAAAGTGTAAACTGTGCCATCCTCACTGACAGTCCAGCTTTGGGCCAGGTCAGGTTCGACCTGTAAGTCAGGCGACAAGCGCACCAGGCCGCTGTAAAGCAAGCCGATGTAACCCGCGGCCGAGCCACCCTGGCGAGCTGGATCCAGGTCTATCGGGATAGGATCGCCACCCCGAAGAACCAGCGTCTCTTTCCGCTCGAGATTGTAAATAAGCCTGCCACCCGGCTCTACCTGGCTGATGATGGCCTTTAATGTCGCTTGTCGTGCTTCTAAGTCCTTTGAATCGCCAACGGCTGTAAAGAGATAGGTGCGTGGCTTATCCTCGGCGTAAGCCAGCCATACCCCTATGTCTTTGCCTTTCTCATCCTGGCCGGTCAAAAAAGCGGTGTCGGCCATGCCGTCGCCGGCAAAGGTTATTTGTTCCTCGAAAGTTACTTCAAGCTGGCCAAAAAAACCGTCTTCATCGTCCAGAAAAATGTCTAGGGACGATTGGTAGGACGTTTCATCATCCTGAAAGTCGCTGGATACAAACAATGTGACATTTAGAGAGGGATCATAAATACGAACATTCTGATCCCCGCTTTCCTGGATCTGCCAGCTGCTGGGGAATGGAACAGCAAAACCATTGGCCAGGCTTACATAGATGTTCTCTGGCGCCAATGTTGGGGCCAATTCTGGTACATCGAGGGATTCAAGCCCTATGGTTTCAGAGGTTGGAGGCAGTTCGGGCCTCGGCTCAACTCCTGGCGGGGTTGGAAAGGTAACCGCGGTTAGAGGCGGCCGGTCACCGTAAGGAGTTGGCTGCCAATCCAGGATGGTCTGCGGACCTTCACTCATATCGACATCTTGGCAGGCAGCAAGCAGCAGCATAATGGCCCCTAGCATAACTATTCTTCGCATGGCTCATACTCCTTTTCGGATTAAGATGAGTCGGACAGAAATCAAGATGATTAAAATAATGCTGAACCCCAAAGCCCAGAATATGATGGGTGTGGGCTGGTTGTTAACGACAGCACCGGAAGCTGGTAGTGACGGATCTGTTGTGGCATCTCCTTGCGTCGGCTGAGAGACGACGGCAATAGATGTCGGGGTAACCTCCTTGGTTGGCGTTTTAGTAGATGGGATGGGGGTATTAGTATCGCTTGCGCTTGGCCGGACCTTATTTGTGGCCTTGGCCGGAGTGGCTGTCTGCGTAACGTTGGCCGGCCCCACCAGGGAAAGGGTCGGCACCTGTGTCGATATAGATACGATTGCGTCTGGCGTGGCTGTAGGCGCATATCCTTGATTTACCCGCCACAGGGCATCTAGCCGATCGGTATCGAAGCCATAAACCTGTTCCAGGGCCCGGTCTATCGTCAGCCCATTTCCGATAGCGCTTAGCAGACTCCTTATCAGTTCAGGACCATACTCGTCGAGGAGAAAGCGAACCACTTCTCCACTCTGAGTGTAAGCGAGCCTGGCTCCGCCACCGTAGGCAGAAAATCCATTGTTCAGAGTGCGCAGGGGGGGTAAATCGCCTTTTTGAAGGGCCTTTTCGATTCTGTCAAGCGTTTCTTCTTCGGCCGGTCCTTCAGCAATAACCGATAGGCCCTCGCTCAACCAAACTGGCAGTTGTCCACCGCGGCAGTTGAAAGCAGCCAGGCCGACGACAAGGTGGGCCAGTTCGTGGGGGATCACTTCGGCCGCCCATTCTTCCTCTCCCGGAGCGAGGCTGAGGATCATGATGTTGTAGTTGGGGAAAGCCACTGCCCCGGTCCAATCATGGCTTATGACAAGGGCGTCCTTGACTTCAGCCGAGGTTGGGTAGATCCAAAACTGGACCTCGCCATCCAAGGATAGCCCGATCCGGTCGCTCAAACGATCCAATTCGTCAAGTGAGGTTGTTAGGGTATTCTGGCCAAAACTGCTGTCCCCTTCAAACCAGTTGACGGTAATATTCTCGCGGCTGAGACTTTGCCATTCGTGGCGTTGGTCGATATAGAGAAACTCTTGCCTCTCAGTGGACCTGCTGCCGCCGGAATCAGTCAGGGTCCACTGCCACCAAACAACTGCGCCTGGCGGAACACTGCCACTGCGCTTCAATTCCCACTCCCAATCGACATCTATCTCAACGCCCGGATCAAATTGGATGTTTTTTATCGAACCACCGGTTTGGCAGGCGCGGATATTGGTGCCGTAAGCGAGGGTAATGCGCTTGATGGGCCTGTAATTGTGGGCAGCAAGATGAAATGTTATTTTCTCAGGAAATTCCGGAACAGCTCGGTTGCTGGTAATTTGTATGCCACCCTGAGCAATTGCCGGCCGGGAAGAGAAAAAGACAACCGCCAGAAAAAGGCCAATAAGAATCGCTAACCTGCTCCTTGTTCTAATAATGACCATAGCAGATTAACTCCTGACGCGTCGCCTGAACCGGTAATTATAAAATTAGGCTGAGGGATAAACTTTTATATCTATCGCAGCCTTTTAACTCGCAAGCATCATAGCAATAAATCTCTGCGAATATCTGGCAACTTTGTGCGACTCTCTGCGGCCGCCTGCCAGGCGCCTGCTGGATACTTTCAGTCGACCCGGCAACCTTCGCCGCGGAGTTTGCTAGAGCGCTGCAGCGGTGAATCAGTGCGGCAGCCGCCGTTTTTGTTTTTTCTGATACATGCTGAATTCAGGTTTGAACTCCCCCAGTAGTTCAACTCCCTTTACTGTTCACGCCATAATTCAAACCCTATTATTTTTATTGGTGTAAAATGGATTGCAGCTTCTGAGCCGGCAATTTTGGATAATCTTTAACTGGCTTTAATTTCGAGCGATCCGGCAAGAATTTTTAACTACGATGGTTGCTAGGTTGGATCAGGAATAATCTATTATTGTATTTCGCCTCTTTTCTTAAAAATGCACGAAAAAATTACTATAGATAGTAAATTTAACGACCCCCCGGATTCGGGAAACGGCGGTTATGTTTGCGGCCTTCTAGCCAATTTCATTGGCCTGGAAGCTGAAGTAACGCTGCGAAAACGCCCTCCTCTTGAGAAACCTCTCTCGATCTCAGTCAGGGATGATGGCCTTGTCGCTCCTGAGTTCATTTGGACCTCCTTGGACTGTCCTGGTTGCTTTGCGGTTGTTGAATCACAGGAAATAATTGCTCTACCTGGACCTATGTCTGTTCAATAATCAAACGGCCGAAAGCAGGGGAAACTTGTTTGCTTCTCGGATGGCGTCTTGGAAAGGAAGGTCGTAAACGCTTTGCGCGCACAGCTGAATTCTCTGAAGCTGGTGATCTTTATGGCGTGGCAAGGGCGACCTGGTACGATATTTGGAGATGGCGCTCGTTCTTCGTTGCACAATAATTCTGTTTTAAGATAGATGGACGAAAAAACTTTAAAGACCCTGGAATATGACAAGATATTGGGCCAATTGGCCGAATACACCAGCTTTAGCGCTGGAGAAGCGCTTGTTCACCAGCTTACACCAACTTCTGATGTGGACCAGGCCATTGAATGGCAGGCACAAACCACTGAAGCGAGGGTGCTTTTCGACTCAAGAAGCGATGTGTCAATTGGGGGCGCTCGCGATATTCGCCGTTGGGTGGATAATGCCATGCTTGGATTTGTCCTCCAACCAGATGAGTTCTTGGAGATTCAGGCTACTATCATCGCTGGTCGGGACCTGCGTCGTAAATTAATAAAAAGCGCCGATTCACTACCTAATCTCGCCTCCATAGCTGAGTTAATGGAGGAATGCCCGGGAATTGTATCTCGGATCAACGCTGTCCTTGACGAACGCGGCGAGATTGTTGATAGCGCTAGCGAGACGCTTGCCCATATCCGCCAGCAGCTTCAAATAATTCGCGGCCGAATCCAAGATAAACTTCGAAGCCTCCTGGTTAGCAATCAAAATCAATATTTGCAGGAACTAACTATCTCGCTGAGGGGAGGGAGATATGTCGTTCCTCTAATGGCGAATCACAAGGGTCGTATTAAGGGCATCGTCCACGATCAGAGCAACAGTGGGGCTACTCTTTGGATTGAACCCTTCAATACAGTTGATCTAAATAACGAATATCGATTTTTACAGATCGCAGAAGAAGAAGAAATTCAGCGAATCCTGGCCGAATTATCCGTTCTTGTTGCTGACCAGGGCGATGCCTTGAAGCGACTGGTAGAACGAATCGCTGAGTTCGATCTCATATTCGCCAAAGCCCGCTACGCTGAAGTTAACCAGGCCATCCAACCAACGTTTGTTGATTGGGCGCCCATGACTGGAAATAGGCCTGCTGCTGATAGCGATTCCGCTGCATTAGCCGAATTACATCCGGGCTCAAGGATCTGGATAAGGGGCGCGCGTCATCCACTTCTCGACCCAAACAGCACTGTTCCCACCGACCTGCTCATCGATGAGGGTACCTACGTTGTTCTTATAACCGGACCAAATACTGGTGGTAAAACGGTAAGTTTAAAAACAGTTGGGTTAATGGTTCTTATGGCCCAATCGGGAATGCATCTCCCTGCACTTGAGGCAAAGCTCACTGTGTTTGAACAGGTATTTGCGGATATAGGCGATGAACAATCCATTGAACAAAATCTGTCTACTTTTTCTGGCCATATGACCAATATTGTCCGGATATTACGCTCAGTTGATGATCGCTCTCTTGTTCTCCTTGATGAGCTCGGATCAGGAACTGATCCTTCAGAAGGGGCCGCACTTGCTCAGGCAATTGTTGGATACCTGAGAGATAAAGGAGCGACAACATTCGTAGCCACCCACTACCCTGAACTGAAAAGTTATGCCAGTAATACCCCCGGCGTAATAAACGCTTCTCTGCTTTTCGATGTCGAAACACTTATGCCAACTTATGAAATGAGTATTGGAATGCCGGGTCGCTCAAATGCTCTAGCCATAGCCCGGAGATTGGGCCTTGAGCAAACCGTGCTTGACGATGCCCTAACCTTTCTTGGTTCCGGAAGCAGCAAGGCGGAATCGTTATTGGATGCCATTTATGAGATGAAGGAGAAGATCGCCTCGCAAGAAGCGGCCGCCCGTTTAACATTGAAACAGGCGGATGAATATCGTATCCAGCTCAATAATCGATTAGATAAGATCGAAGACGAAAGACGAGTCATAATTAATGATACCCAGCAGCAGATCGAGAGTGAACTGGAGGACCTCAGGGCAGAAATTAGCGTTGTGCGAAAGAAGCTTCGAGACACTGAGTCAAGAAATCAGCTAAAGAAATTAAAAAAAGTTGCTGATGAAATCGAGTCAGAGGGTTTCACCAGGCTAAACAAGCTCGAACCTATCGATTCCAAACCGCAGAAAAAACGTAAGAGGAGGATCCAGGATTTTCGAATTGGCGATAAAGTATATATTACAACCCTTGGCGCTAAAGGACTGATCGTCGATATCGACGATAAGGAAGCAGAACTATCTATTGGTAGGCTCCGTATGCGAGCCCGGTTAGAGGACCTGGAGTTTCGCGGCCGGGATAGCGATGAACAACAAGAGAGCGCATCAACAAAAGTTGTAACCTCAGCTCACTCGCCGGGTTTAGAGCTAGATATGAGAGGCATGCGGGTCGAGGAAGGCATCACACTCTTGGAGAACTACCTGGATTCAGCTTTTTTATCCAGCATGCCCTGGGTTCGAATAATTCATGGTAAGGGTACAGGCCGGTTGCGTTCAGCTGTTAGACACTCTCTTAAGGGTAACAGCCATGTTCTTTCATGGGAAGAAGGAAGGGATGGCGAAGGTGGGGCTGGTGTCACGGTGGTAAAATTAGATACAGAATGAGGATTCTATTGGTAATGATTAGTATGATACATTAATATGAATATAGAAGCAGTTGTTTTTGACTTGGGTGGGACTTTAATAGAGTACACAGGGGGATATTCAAGCTGGCCCGCTTTGGAGACCCCTGGATTTTTAGCTTCCTTTGAGTATTTGGAAAAGCAAGCTGTCCCCCTTCCATCCTTTGAGCGCTTTCGAATGGTGGGCTTTGATATACTGCCAATGAGATGGCGTCAGGCGACCTCGGGGCAGCGCAACCTAACGGTTTCGAGTCTCCTTACCGACATAATGGCCAACTTCAATATCCCTGCTCCTGATGGCCCGATTCTAGAGGTGGCTTCAAGGAAATATGAAGCCGCGGTTTGCGCTGACGCCCGGCCAATCCCAAACGGCCATTATGTAGTATCCCAGCTAAAAACAAAGGGATATAAGCTGGGCCTGGTGTCCAACACCATGTTCGCAGGAAAGATCCACCGTGTTGATTTAGCCAGATTTGACTTGGACGGTTTCTTCGATTCGATGCTCTTCTCGGCCGATGCCAATAAGTGGAAACCTAATGTTGCCCCCTTTCATGCTGTCTTAGAGCAGCTAGAGGTCAAACCAGTTGCATCTGTTTTTGTTGGCGATGACCCAGCCTCCGATGTCATTGGCGCCAAACGCGCTGGCATGGTTTCAATACACCTGCGATCCAGCCAGCGTTTTCCTTCTCCCGACGGTGTGACTCCCGACGTAACTATAAGTGATCTCTCTGAATTACCTTCCGCGATTGACAGAATCAATCTCTGACAGCTGGTTATATATGATGATTGTTAGATCAAATTGAAGACAGGTCTGGCCCATGATAAACTAATCGGATAATGAATGACGATATAGTCAGAAAGCAGGCAATGATCTTGTTTGATCGCGCCTATCGCCACCAAATGAGAGGTGAATTGGGAGATGCCATCGTCCTTTATCGTCGCTCATTGGAGATTCAAACAACGGCGGAAGCTTATACATTTTTAGGTTGGACCTACAGTATGTTAGATCGATATGATGAAGCTATCTCTTACTGTAAGAAGGCAATAAACGTCGATCCAACATATGGAAATCCTTATAACGATATAGGCGCCTACCTGATCGAGCAGCATCAATGGCAAGATGCGTTACCATGGCTTGAAAAGGCAACAAAAGCCTCGCGTTACGATTCTCCCCAATTTCCGATGATGAATCTCGGACGCGTTTATGAAAATATTGGTCAATGGAAGAAAGCGCTGCGCTTCTACGATCAGGCGCTGGACATTGATTCCCAATATAGATCAGCAATTTGGGCCAAATATGCTCTTTTAGGGAAGTTAAACTAAGACGGATCGGGGATCAGCTATTAAAGGTAAACTACCCTGGCTCGCCCACCACTTTCTATGGCGTGTCTCGTATCTACAATCAGCTTAGCCTGGTCACGAATGAGATTCCAGTTAAAAATATCGTGATTTGTGATAATTAGTACACAATCTGCATCTGAAAGAGATCGTTCATCTAATTTGACAGAGTGCAGCTCAATCCCTTCGCTGCTTAACGCCGACACAAAGGGATCATGATACGAAACCAGGGCGCCCTTCTGCCTCAGCAAGTGCAATACATCAAGAGCCGGGCTCTCCCTAATATCATTAACATTAGGCTTATAGGCTGCCCCTAGAATCAGAATATTGCTGCCTTTAACCGCTTTTAGCTCATCGTTTAGAGCATCAGCCACCTTACTAACAACGTAATCAGGCATATGGCTGTTAACCTCGGCGGCCAACTCGATGAATCGGGCGGTGTAATTTAACGTTCTTAGCTTCCAGCTCAAGTAAATTGGATCAATTGGAATGCAGTGTCCTCCGAGACCTGGTCCAGGATAAAAAGGCATGAAACCATAAGGTTTTGTAGC
Source organism: Anaerolineae bacterium (assembly GCA_036985655.1). Taxonomy (GTDB): domain Bacteria; phylum Chloroflexota; class Anaerolineae; order Promineifilales; family Promineifilaceae; genus UBA11865. The sequence continues at coordinate 9,890 of BTQB01000069.1, forward strand.
TGCCGCATCTACAACCTCCCAGGTGTCCAGGCCTAACTTATCACACATCAAGGCCACTTCATTTACCAGGCCAATATTTACCGCCCGGAATGTATTTTCCAATAATTTTACCATCTCAGCCGTGGCTGTGTTCGACACTGACACAAGTTGTTCGACGATAGTTCCGTAAAGGGCCAGGGCCACAG
>BTQB01000070.1:0-9817 GCA_036985655.1 Anaerolineae bacterium
TGGAGCAATAGCTCTTGGCCATCCTCTTGGAGCCAGCGGCGCCCGTATATTGGTTACACTTCTATTTGCGCTTCAGCGTTTGGATCTAAAGCGTGGGATCGCTTCCCTTTGTCTTGGGGGTGGTGAAGCTGTTGCCCTGGCTGTAGAAATGGAGTAAACCTTCAATGATTAAATTGATAGGCAGATTATGGCTCCACTGGATAATACTCAGATAACGTCGATGTCACAGGTTTTTCTCTCGAGTAACTTTGCGGCGTCTTTGCGCGAGCTCTTTTCAGCGGACTCATAATGTTAAAATCTGTAAATCTATCCGCTTTATAGTAAAAGGAGTTGGCTAGAATGCCGTACGATAGATCACTGCTGGTCCTTGGAGGGGCTGGTCTGGTTGGCTCTCAAATTGTAAGAGAAACAGCCCGCGAACTACTGCCAGAGCGCATTATCGTGGCCAGTCTTTTTAGGGGTGAGGTCCGGGAATTCCTCCACGAATTAAGGCGGGAGTTCCCCGGCATAGAGTTTGTGGGAGCCTGGGGCGATATCTTTGTAAGGGACGAATTCTCTATGGAGCGCCGCCGCCGGCTGCTCAAAAGCACTGTACGGCGGGCCATGTTATTCGAAGACTTATTTGGCGACATAGAAGAAGCATACAAACGGTCCGCAATGGCCCAGTTGATACTGCGCTACAAGCCCGATGTAATTGTTGATTGCATCAATACAGCCACTGCTATCAGTTATCAAGATGTAGAATCTGTAAGTAAAAAAACCCGCAGCGCCATCCAGGAATTGATGAACGCTGTTGATCATCAGAATCTGAACGCTCTGCGGGTACTGGGCAATGATCTCGAACGAAACATCAGTACACTGCTCATTTCTCAATCTTCCGCCCAGTTAATTCGTCATGCTCAGCTGCTCCATAAAGCGATGTGTGATGCTAAAACACGTTTGTATTTAAAGGTAGGGACAACGGGCACAGGGGGTATGGGCCTTAATATCCCTTATACCCACAGCGAAGATAGGCCTAGCTCCAAATTGATGAGAAAGAACGCAATGGCCTTTGCCCACACCGGTTTGTTATTCCTAATGGCTCGAACGCCCGATGGTCCACTGGTAAAGGAGCTAAAGCCAGCAGCCATGATCGGCTACCGTAAGGTAAGCTACCAGACTATTAAGTCGCGAGGTCGGCCTCAGATGCTCTATGAGAGTCAGGAGCAAAAACTGGAAAACAAGCTAACACTGAAGGGTGATGAGAATCTCTTCCATCGAATAGGTAAGCTCCAAATGGCCGGCGTTGACACAGGCGAAAATGGTTTTTTTGCCCGTGGTGAATTCGAGACTATCACCCATCTCAACCAGATGGAGTTTGTAACACCCGAGGAGATTGCCCATCAGGTCGTTTTGGAGATCAAAGGCAGTAATACTGGATATGACTTAATCGCGGCCGTCGATAGCGCCGTTATGACCTCCAGCTTCCGGGCCGGTGTGTTACGACAGACAGCCCTGGATAAACTGGCCAGGATTGAATCGGAAACGAATTCCCATAGTGTTGCCTTGGGACAGTTAGGACCACCTGAATTATCCAAGCTTTTATACGAGGCACACCTTCTTAAGCTCAACTATAGCACCCTAAAATCGGTTATTGACACCCCTGGCGACGAGATTGTAAATTCGCTGTTCAGCTTCATCCAGGAGCAAGAGTCGCTAAGGGCGATTATTACATCCATTGGTCTTCCGATTCTCCTCCCCGATGGCAAAACGATCATTCGTGGCCCAAGAATAAACATCCCTGAGAATATTCATCATGAAGTGACGATTACTGATGGGATAATTGATCTCTGGGCTGGTAAAGGTTGGGTTGATCTCCGCCTTGAAAACATAATTTCGTGGCAGAAGAGGTTTAGGCAGATGCAGCGATCAAAGCACATGCTTCACACCCGAGGTACATCATCTATAACCATAAAAACCTATCTTCCGAACACGATAGAGATTGGCGCTGTAGTGGCCTGGATTTTTAATAATGAAGTAAGCGGCTACAGATTTAAGTAGCCGGCTTCGATTTTCTTCCTCAGCAGCTTCATTTGTATATAAAATTCGTTTTATAAGTTGACAACCAGAGAAAGGTGACTGATAATTAATGTGATCTTTCTCATAACCTATCCTCTATTAGCCAAGCTAACCCACTTAGTGTAGCTAATCGATCAAAAGAGCTATTTAGCCTAAAAAGCACAGTATTACCGCGAGGATCTATCATAATGGTTACCAATAAATCTTTTAATGGCTTATCCATGCCTGTTTTTACAGCTTTTGGCTGGGCTGGTGAAGAAAATGCGATCAATTTCGCCCTGTCTCATATGGAATTGTTTATAAACTCGCTCCACGCAAGTTTATCAAGGGAAGCCCAATCGATTTTCCCTTATTGGGGCATCGATAAAGAAGCTAAAATTGCCTACATTTCTGCTGAGGAGCAGCCGGAGGAAGGGCTCTATATTAGTCTGGCTGCCCGCCCACTAAGCCTCGAAATTAATCTTTCCCTCAAAGAAAAGGCCTCCCTAAATAAAGCTTATAAGATGATTACAACGGATCTCGATGCTTTCTTCAAGCTGCTAAACGAGTTGGGTCCTGATTGGCAAATCCATCTACAACAAGTTGAGTACGATCCCGAAGCTGAGGAAACAACTTTCTACCAGGATCTGCTTAAATCAAAAATTAGTGAGCTAAATTTGGAAGAGACAGTTCATATAATTGCCCGAGCCGAATACCTGAATGAGGAAGATAAATGGGTTATTCCTTGTAATATTTTTCGTCGTTCGGAATCTGAGAAAATCGCCTCAATGGGATATAAAGTCATAGATCATATAGTCGGACAGATATCATCTCTGATACCACTGGCTCAATTTATCTCGGGAAAAAAGAGGAGAAAGAAGAGAAAACCTTCTGATAAACCCAAACAGAAATCTGTTGGCGATGTTGAGGAAACAGCGATTCGCCAACCGGCCGATTCAGCGGAATTAGAAAAATTTGTGTATGTAAGTCATCTACTACCTCTCCACATAAGACGTGGCTTCATCAATTTAACACCAAAACATTGGCCTTTCTTCGCTGTTAACGCCAGGTCAGAAACCAGGCTGGTGACCCTCAAATTTGGTGATCAGATCGATGACGAGTGCACGGTCTGGCGCTTATCGCCAAATGATCAGGCCCGGCTCGTCGTCTCTTCGAAAGCTCAACGTTGGCTCGATCTAAATTTTGAGCCTAACGACTCGATCCAGGTTACGGCCGTTAAACTTAGTAACAAACAGATTGAGATCACCCTGGAGCCAATTAGCTGAACCATCACGCTAAATAGCCAAAATCCAGCCTGTATCCACCAACCTCCTGCTTATACCCTGCACTAACTCAACGCTTATCCCCTCGCCCGGGACCACTGCTAGAAAAACCAACAAGGTGGGCAAGGCTGACAAAATCCCCATATCACCAGGTTAATGATATATCCCTTTCCCGCATGAAAGATTGACTGTTTAATTTCTAGCCTGACTGCTGTTATTATTACTTCATTGCTCAATTAAAGTTGTCTGTAAAAAGGCAGTTGGGGTGAGGGCTCTCTCTTAGATAATGGGAAAAAGGGGCTCTAAAGTTAGAAATGACCTCGAAACAAGATTAATCCGGAACTTTATCAAAATAATAATCCTTTGTAGGTATATGCCATCAACTGGAGTAAACATAATAGCCCCAATAGGATATTGGCAAATATTGAATCTTTATAGAAAATGGTATTTGATAAATAACTTAGGTAACTTCTCAACTCTGTACACCGGAGGGTGAAATATGGCCAAATACGTGCCTAGAAAATTTGAATCGACGAACGGCTGGACGCCTCCTCCGATCAATGAATTTGACGAAGTCGGCTTAAGCAAAGGCTTTATGTCCGACCTCATTCTCAAAACAATGTATCTTCGAGGTCAGGTCACTGGCTTTGAGATTGCTGAGTCATTGAGCCTGCCTTTCCAGAATGTAGTACATAAGATCCTAAGCTTCCTTAAGCTCGAGCAGATGTGTGAGATAAAAGGATCAGGAGGGCTTGGGTCAGGAACCTTTGAATACGCTATCACCTCCAAAGGCACTGCTCGCGCCCGCGAACAGCTTGAGCGCAGTGCCTATGTTGGACACGCACCTGTGCCCTGGAGCCAATATGTCGATTCGGTTCAGAAGCAAGGCAGCCGCCGCTTGCAGGTCAATGAGTCTATGATGGCAGAGGCCCTTTCCCACCTTGTTCTGGATGCCTCCATCTTTGATAAGATCGGCCCCGCTGTTAATTCGGGTCGATCACTTTTCCTTTATGGTCCTCCGGGAAATGGCAAAACAACCATAGCAGAAAGTATCGGCCGTATGGTTCTGGGCAACGATATGTACATCCCCTACTGCGTCGAAGTTGATGGACAAATCATCACCGTGTATGACGCGATTAATCATGAAGCCCTCGTCGATGATGAGACAACTAAGATTGGTAGCGGTAATCGCGATGGACGTTGGATAAAGATTAAGAGACCGAACATCATGGTCGGTGGCGAGCTCACAATGGAAGGGCTCGACCTTGTGTGGGATACAACAAACAAATATTACGAAGCGCCCTTCCAGATGAAGGCCAACGGGGGAATGTTCCTAATCGACGATTTTGGCCGGCAGATGATTCGGCCCAGGGATTTACTCAATCGCTGGATCGTTCCAATGGAAAAGAACATCGACTTCCTGGCACTGCATACAGGCAGAAAAATCGAGCTTCCCTTCAATGTATTACTTGTTTTTTGCACCAACCTGCCACCGGCTGATCTGGTTGATGAAGCCTTTTTGCGGCGAATTCGCCACAAAATCCATTGTACATCACCCTCCTTCGACTCTTATAGGGAGATCTTCAGACGGTTGTGCAAAGCGAGGAATATCCCTGAAGACGAAAAAGCCCTTCGTTACATTCTCCAGGAGTATTACATCAAAAAGAACCGCAAACTCAGAGCCAGCCACCCCCGCGACATCTTGGATCAGCTGGAAGATATAGGCAGCTACAAGGGCATCAAGCCAACTCTTGTAAAGGAGCTCTTAGATCAGGCAGCCGAATCCTATTTTGTCGATCTTTAAACATTGTGAGCGATTGGTTTAGATCGCCCACTCCCCTAATAATTGGTCATCGCGGAGCCAGCGCGGTTGCCCCGGAAAATACGCTCAGCGCCTTCACTCTTGCCCTGAAACAGGGGGCTCATGGGATTGAGTTGGATGTCCGTCTCACCGCCGACGGTCACCCAATCATTATTCATGATGCCACCGTCGAGCGAACAACCAACGGGGCTGGTCAGGTAGCTGCCCTGACTTTAAATCAGATTAGTGAATTGCTGATAGATGCTGAACACAGGGTGCCAACTCTAAACCAGGTTTTTGAGGAATTGGGAGAACAGCTTCTATATAATATTGAACTCAAGACAACAAAATTAGGAGATCCTGAACTTATTGTTGCTGTTTCTTCGTGCATCTTGGATCACAACCTTCAAGAAAAAGTTTTAATCTCCTCATTTAATCCCCTTGCAGTTAGACAAGCGCGAAAGCATTTGGGCCCTAAGGTTCCGGTTGGACTTATCCGGCTCACTTTCTTGGCAAAATATTTCTACCTCGGTGTGGCAGCTGAAGCCGACCACCCAAATTTTGGCCTTGTCTCCAAAAGATATATGGCCTGGGCGAGAAATCGAGGATTTCGAGTCCACGTCTGGACCGTCGATGATATTCATGAGGCCCAACGCCTAACACAGCTTGGAGTAGACGCAATAATAACCAATCATCCTGCGCTCATCACTCAGCATCTTGTTCCTGGTTAAAAAATTGAATAACGCCTAAGATAAGGTTTAATTAGCCTATCCACAGGTGCCTATACCCTCGCCTTGATCGGCTTCAGTTGCAATCAATATTACTCTCATAGTCGCGGTTAATCTCTTCGATGAAAATTAAAATAATCGTCAATCCTTATGCCAACCGCTGGAATGGCAGAAAAAAGATCCCTGATATTTCAAAGGCCTTCCAAGATATTGGTCTCGACCATGACTTGTACGTCCTTCCGGCGGCAGGTCTCGGTTCATTGGCAGCCCAGCGCTCCGCCGAGGAAGGATACGATGTTGTCGTAGCAGCAGGTGGTGATGGCACGGTCAATGAGGTTGTAAACGGCTTGATAGCCTTCTCTGGAGACCGGCCGACAATACCGCTTGGTGTGCTGCCGATTGGTACCGGCAACGACTTCAATGATATGAGCGGTTTACCTCGTGACCTCCATGAATCTGCAAAATTAATTGCTGCGGGTCGGACTAAACAAGTTGACGCGGGGCAGGTTACGATAGACGGGAGCAGACATTACTTTGGCAATAACTGTGCTCTGGCCATGGAACCGATGGTCACTATTGAGAATATCAATATCAAACGATTATCAGGAAATATTCGTTATATCGTCGCTTTGCTAATAGCTCTTCGAAAATTAAAGGCATGGCATTTCTCATTTTCCTGGTCTGGAGGCAGCTTTGAAGGTTCGATTATTCTGCTTTCAGTATGTAATAGCCCGCGTACAGGCGGCGTGTTCCCCATGTCTCCCAATGCCTTAATGGATGACGGTTTATTTGATGTCGTATGGGCGCTTGATATGCCATTAAGAAATGTTTTGATGTTGTTACCTAAGCTGTTTCGCGGCACCCATCTTCAGCATCCTGATGTTTCCCGAAAGCAAACTGACAGATTAGAGGTAAGAAGCAGCCCTGGGACGCCCGTTCATGCCGATGGAGAGGTGATTTCCAGATCAGCCACTCATCTTCTATTTGAGGTCCTCCCCGGAAAGATTACGGTGATTACAAAGTGATGGCTTTCTAGATATTATGCTGGTTCTGCTTCTGGGACCCTATCATCAAACAGCTTGCGTAGATTTGCCTGGTGCAGGTCGCTTACAAACCCATTTAGGGGAATTCGAGATTTTCCGCAGCTTTCAATTGAAACTCTTTCAAGAGAGGCCACAGGCAGGCCCTGAATTATTAACTCTTCAACAGCGTTGTTGATATTGGTCAGATAATCAAGATCGCTTTTGATTATTTCGCTAAGCTCTCCCTTTAATATGACTCCTCCATGTCCCCGGACCACCGTGTCGAGACTCAAAATCAGCATATCATTCAAAGAATCGACCAAATCATCATAGGAACCGTCAAACAGTGTGGGTACTGGCATGACGTTATCAGAGGCAAAAAGTATTCGATCATTTACCACCAGCGTGCTGATGAGGTCGGGGCTGTGACCGGGGGTGTGCTCAAGGCGAACAGTCTTTCCACCGAGGTAAATGTTGAGCTCACCGGTATCAAACATTACATCCGGTAAAACTATTCTTACATCTTCAAACTCATCCGTCTGCTTCCTCATTTGCTCCAGGCCATCTCGCCCAACAGTATCGAGCAGCTGGCGGCATCGAGAATGGGCAATAACCAGGGCGTCGGGGAAAAGGTATGTTCCTAGAGTATGATCAGCATGGTAGTGGGTGTTGATAACGTACCTAACTTTCAAGCCTAATCGACCCTCAATGAAACGCTTTATCTCCCTGGTCTCATCTGGATAGAAGAGAGTATCAATAAGAATAACGCCCTCTTTGGTCAATATGGCCCCAGCCGTAACCTGAGCATATCGCCTGCTAGAAAATATGTAGATGTCATCTGCAATACGCTCACGCACCATCGAATAACATCCTTAATCACCAATACTTCAAAAGCTCAATATAGCCCACAAAATGACACAAGGATAATAGACTAACCACAAGCATAATAAAAGTAAAGTTTGATGTGAAAGAAAGCAGAATATCTACCCTATAGATAGAGGGCTAAATCGAAATTTATTTTCTTCGTTAATTGGGACCTGCGAAAAGGGGTAATAAATGAGGAAAGCAGCCCCGCTATGCCGTGTGAACCTCTATTGTTGGGACCTGCTTTGGCAGGTGGGAACTTTTTGCCGGGAGGTTCAAGCCTTGCAAAATGCTACTACATCCCCTCTCCGTATTCTATTCCCTTTGTAAGAAGCGTTGGCTCAACGCCAGGAGCCCATCACGCACACAGCAGGGTTCAATTTGATCGTAGCACAATCAAAATTGGCGCGCAAGATTACTACGGTAGTTATTAATTACCATGGACGTACCACTTTTATTAGCTCGATCTTATTAACTACTTTGAACAGTTGGTGCTGCCGGTTGGCCATGCTATATTTCCGTCCGTTCACTATTCTTGTACTCACCCATTATTCCACCCGAAAACCATGCAGATAAACATCAAGAACAAGGATCTCCCAGATTCTATTAATGAGCCCGCCGTCACCCTTCGTTGTTTAACAAAAACCTTTTCCGAAGGAAAAGGCCAACGCCTTGTCCTTAATAACCTCGAATGTGATTTCCTGGCTGGAAACTTCACGGCCGTTCTCGGAAAAAGCGGCAGCGGCAAGAGCACTTTATTAAACCTGATTAGCGGCATAGAGAAGCCATCAGATGGAGATGTTATTATCAGCGGGCTGGAAATTAATAAACTTCGCGATCGAGATCGGACTCTTTTCAGGAGGGATAACATTGGCTTCATTTTTCAATTCTTCAATCTTATCCCTACGCTGACGGTCCTGGAGAACATTACATTGCCTCTGGAACTGGCTGGCCTATCCTCGAGCCACGGGCAAAGAAAAGCTAGAACAATCCTGGAGGTTGTTGCGTTAGCTGATCGCGAAAAAGCCTTCCCGGACACTTTATCAGGTGGTGAGCAGCAGCGGGTCGCCATTGCCCGGGCTCTGGTGCACAATCCCCTCTTGATCTTGGCTGACGAGCCGACTGGCAATCTTGATGAAGAAACAGGCACAGCCGTTCTCTCTATGCTTCTAAAGCTAACAAAATCAGAAGGAAGAACCTTAATAATGGCCACCCATAATACCGAAATCGCTTCCCTGGCTGATCGGGTTCTTACGCTTATTGACGGGGAGCTGGTCGCTGCCGATTGAGACTATCAACAAAGGGATCTCACTATGTTTGCACTTTTTGTTTGTCCCGCGAAGGCGTGGGGCGGGAATCCACTCTGGCTGAGAAGATGGATACCTGCCATAGTTTATCCCCGCGCAGGCGGAGGCAGAGCCTGCCCTCACGAAGGTGGGGGTATGACAACTTCTCTGGTGCCAGCTTTTCTGAAAACATAGTGGATCTATAAAAAGCACGCTTTCTTCAAACTATTTCTGATTGAACCAATGACCCAAATACCGAGAGCGCCTGAACGTGCCGGAACGAACAGCCGGGCGCTGTGGCGGATATCCTGGCGTCGAATGAGACGGCGGCCGCTTCAATATCTTCTTCTAATCATTGGTGTCGCCTTGGGTATAGCCATGATCGTATCCATCGACATAGCCAATAGTTCTGCTCGAAGGGCATTTTCTCTTTCTTCCGAAACCGTTGCTGGCAGAGCCACTCATCGGATTATTGGAGGGCCTGCTGGACTGGACGAATCAATTTATAGCCAGCTTAAAACCGAACTGGGTTTTGAACAGGCCGCGCCAATCGTGGAAGATTTTGTTCTGTCGCCCCAACTCGGAAATAACCCCTATCGCCTTATCGGCATCGATCCCTTTGCTGAAATACCCTTCCGAGACTATTTCGGTGGATATAAAAATGGAAGCATACAGAAGCTGGTAGGGCTGATATCCGAGCCCAACACAATTGTCCTCTCCCAGGAAACGGCCGGCACCTATGATGTTCTTCTTGGCGATATTCTCCAAATCAATCACGGTGGCCATTTGATCCCGG
>BTQB01000071.1:0-9700 GCA_036985655.1 Anaerolineae bacterium
CTCAATACACCAAATTATGGATAACCTGCCAGTTGGTGTGTACACGGCTTTTAGGAGCTTCCAACATAATAAATTTCTCTTATTGGACCGGCACTTGAGTCGTCTCGAGGAATCGATGGCCAGGCTTGGATGGGCCTATAAGATTGATCAGGAGGTCCTGAGAAAGACCCTCCACCTGGTGTGTACAAATTATAGCTACGCTGATTCCAGGATAAGAATCGATGTATTAAGTAGACCAACAGCGGCATTAGACGTTGAATCGCGCCTGTTCATCGCTCAAGGACCACACATTACATTGAGGGAAGCTGTTTATAAAGAAGGCGTGCATGTTGGTATTGCCAGGCATTTAAGGCGCCCTGATCCCCAGGTAAAATCTGCCGATTTTGTTATGAAAAGGCGCTCTTTCTTGGAGAAAAGGAGCAACCTATTTGAGGCATTATTAATAGATGAACAAGGGTATATAATGGAGGGGGCAAGCAGCAATTTTTACGCGATTAAGGATGGTGTTTTGTGGACGGCGGATCAAGGTGTGTTGGAAGGGACAGCGAGGAGTATCCTTATCGAGGCAGCGAAAGAGATGAAAATGCCGATCTGTTATGAGGCCGTCCATATGGATGACATAAAACAATTAAATGAATGTGGAATAAGTAGTTCGTCCAGGGACATTGTTCCAGTGGTAAGGATCGATGACCAGGTTATTGGAAATGGTCTGCCCGGCCCTCTCACCGGAAAGCTTTTGGGTGCTTATCGAACCTATGTGGAGAAGACCATAAGGCCTGCAGTTGAATTGGATGATAAGGCCCAGGCAAGATGAAAGATAGTGTAGAGTTGAGTCTGTTAAAAGAAGCTCACGCAAAGTCGCAGGCCAGCGCAAGCTGGCGGGCGCAAAGTTACTCTAAAGCAAAACCTGTGACATCGACATTATCTGAGGTTTTTCATTTGAGACAAAGATGGAATGATAGGAGAAAAAAGTGGTTTCTATAGACGATATCGCACCAGATTTTGAATTGCTCGATTCTGAAGGAAAGTCTGAAAAGCTATCGGATTTTCGAGGACAGAAGATTGTTCTGTTCTTCTACCCAAAAGCAGGGACCTCAGGATGCACGACCCAGGCATGTGGATTCCGAGATAGTTTTCCAATTATTCAAGCAGCCGATGCGACAGTAATTGGCGTCAGTCCTGATGAACCTCCAGCCTTGAAAAAATGGAAAGCGGCTGAAAAATTGCCTTATATGCTGCTATCAGATCCAAATCACGCTGTTGCTGAGAAGTATGGCGTTTGGGGTGAGAAAAAGATGTATGGGCGAAGTTACATGGGAATTATTCGCAGCCATTTCATCATCGACGAGGAGGGTCGAATCGTGGATGTCCAGATAAAAATATCCCCAAAAAACAGCATTAAACAGGCACTTGCATCACTGGAGAGCGGATCAATCTCAAAATAAGGAGCGATTTACAGCGGGATCAAATGGACCGCGCTCGCCTTAAACGTGGCGGTGATAGATTGACCCTGGGTTAGATCCATATCTCGTAATGAGGCTCGGGTGATGAGCGCGCCGATAATAAAACCGCAATCTATAACGACGTGAACCAGGGGCCCGCGGGGAAGCAATGATGTAATCCGACCGGTTATTTGATTCCGGGCGCTCGACTGAGGAAGAGCATTTCCAGCCCAAAGGGTTACGTCCTCCGGCCGCAGGTAAAGGAAAACATCCTGACCAGGATTAACATCTCCAACAGCCTCAAGGCTCTTTCCCCCAACCGTTATTCGAGCCCAACCATTATTTGATTCTACAACCTTGCCAAGGATAGTAGATTCAAGGCCAACAAAAGCGGCAACATCCGGGTCTTTTGGATGAGCGAAGACCTTATCGGGGGCGCCTTTTTGGCGGATCTCCCCGTTCAGCAGAACGGCAATCTGATGACCAATTAACCAGGCCTCATCCATATCGTGGGTAACAAAAATAGTGGTTTGATTAGTTTCGGTAAGTAAGGCTTGAAAATCGGCCAGAAGTCTTGTCCGACTGGGTGTGTCAAGAGCAGAAAAGGGTTCGTCGAGGAGCAGGATGGCAGGGTTTAGGGCGAAAGCTCTGGCTAAGCTGACCCGTTGGGCTTCACCACCTGACAATTGATGGGCCGGTCTATGCATCAGATGAAGAACACCGAACCTGTCCAGCCAATGTGAAACCCGACGTTCAATCTCCTGGCGGCCGACTTTGCGAAATCGAAGGCCGGCGGAAACGTTGTTGGCAACGGAAGTGCTCAACATAAGGGGATCCTGTAGCACCAGGCCTATCTGTCTTCGATAGGCCAGCGTTTTATCCCAACTTTGACTATGCCCATTGAAATACAGCGATCCAATTGATGGTCGGATAAGCTGGGCAAGGGTCAACAGCAAGGTGCTTTTTCCGGCGCCATTAGGACCAATAACTACCAATGCCTCTCCCTTATCGACTGTCAATGAATCGATGGAAAGCACCTGGCGCGCTCCACGACTAACCTTTATATCCCGCGCTTCTAGAAGTGGCTTCATGCTTTTTTTGCCCGCTGTTGGATCCAGGTCAAAGTCATGTTAACCAGAAAAGCCACTAAAAGGAGGATAATGCCTAAGGCCAATGCCAGGGCAAATTCGCCGCGTCCAGTCTCCAGCACTATGGCCGTGGTGAGCACTCGTGTGTGACCTCGCAGATTGCCGCCAACCATAAGGACCGCACCAACCTCGCTAATTACAGCGCCAAAGGCTGCCATAAGGGCTGCCAGCAGAGGTAATTTGGCCTCGAGCCAGAGATGCCAGATCAACTGCCAGTGCGATGCTCCCAACCCTTTAAGCTGCAGCTGCAGTTTCGGATCGAGCTGCTGGAGCGCCGAAACGGTTAAAGCAACAGTAATTGGCGTGGCAATAATGACCTGGGCAATGATGATTGCGCCAGGAGAGTAAATTAATCCCAATCCCCCCAGGGGGCCGCTGCGCCAGAGCAAAATCGAAACGGCGAGACCGACAACCACCGGTGGTAAAGCCATGCCGGTGTTGGCCAGGCTCATCCACAGCCGCCGGGAACGAAAGTGGCCCAATGCCAGGAGGGTGCCTATTGGTAATCCGATCAGCAAACTGATGAGCGTCGCGATCCCGGACAATTTCAAGGACAGCCAGGTAATTTGCAGAACCTCAGGATCTAAGGATATTAAAAGGTTGTAAGCTTCTTTTATTCCTTCCCGAATGAGCTCCATGTTCTAATCGCTCCCCAACTGTTCTTCACTCTTACCACCATCGGGAATAAATAGAGGTCTGCCAAATTCATCCTGGCCAAATTGGCCAATTAGGGCCTGGGCTTCGGGAGAAAGTAAAAAATCGCTCCAGGCCTGGGCTCCCTGATGATTGACTGCAGGCCATTTTTCCGGATTCACCTGCAAGACATGATAGGGGTTGATTAATGATCGATCGCCCTCTAGAAGAATTTTAAGATCCAGAGTATGTTGTAGAGACAAATAGGTCCCTCGATCGGTCAGGGTGTAGCCCCCCCTTTCAGAGGCTATCCGCAGTGTTGCTCCCATGCCTTGACCAGACTCAAGGTACCAATCCCCAGCGGGTGAAATTCCAACATCTTTCCAGATGGCCAGTTCTCTCTTGTGGGTTCCCGAATCATCTCCACGGCTTACGAAAGTGCTGGCCGTATCAGCTATTTGCCTGAACGATTCTGGCGCTAAGGTTTTGTTAGCAACGGCCGCGGGATCATCAGGTGGCCCCACCACCACAAAATCATTATGCATGACCAGCTTCCGCTCAATGGCGTTTCCATCTCTGATTAGAACCTTTTCAGCCTCAGGGGCGTGAACAAGCAAGACGTCAGCGTCACCCCGGGCGCCCATCTTCAACGCCTGGCCGGTACCAACAGCAATAGCTTTGATTATGTATCCAGTTTTTTCTTCAAAGGCCGGAATCAAAATATCCAATAAACCCGAATCTTGAGTGCTGGTGGTGGTAGCGAGAATTACAACCCGGTTTGGGTTATCATTCTGAAAGCCCCCAGCCGGCGCCTCTGGATCTGTCCCCAGGAATTGGCTGCCCGTGATTGTTAATCCGACAAAGATCAACAAAGCTATTCCAACTAGTAGAATGCGAGATTTTAAGTTAAGGTGAGGAGCCATATCAATTGATCTGCCTAATTTCTCCTGTGTGTAATGTGTCATAGCCACCCAGCGATTCCACTTGTCGACGAAAGTCAGCGGAGTTTAACTGGTCCAATAAAAGCCGGACAGAAGGAAGCTTTAAGGTTTCTGAAAACATTACTAAATCAAATCGCTCTTTTAATAGAGGGATAAAATCATTGTGATAATGTCGAGAAGCGGCAAATAATCCGATTCCCGCCTTGGCACGACCCATGGCAACGGTTTCGGCAACCTGAAGGTGTGTGCTGACGGCCGTGGAATAGCCAGCAACAGAATTCTTATCCAATCCTTCACTTTCCATTTTCTGGTCTAACCAGACACGAGTGCCTGATCCAGGCTGCCGGTTGATTAAATTGATCTCTTCCCGGCCAAGATCGGCGAGTTCAGTTATGTGCAAGGGGTTGCCTTCCTGGACAATCAATCCCTGTTCCCTATGGGCGAGGGTTACCAGGGCTATTGGATCCCCAGGAAAAAGATGCCGGACATAATCCTGATTAAAGTTGCCAAGGGAGCGATCAGGCAAATGGGCGCCTGCCATCTGGCACATTCCTTGACGTAGGGCGACGAGACCATCAAGACTTCCAACTGAAATTGTGAACAATTCTACCGGCTGTTTGCTCTCCCTGAGTCTTTGAGCCAGGATAGATAAGGCAATATCATGGCTGCCCATAAGACATAAGGAACCCCCGGATGAAACGTGGGGCAGCAAGGCTAGATTCACCAAATAGGCACCAGCCGAGGCTGCATAATATTTCTCCACGAATCCGCCAACGATTCTAGTCGAAATGAGATTAACCAGGCCGGCATTCTCCAACTGTTTAAGATGGTGACGAACCTTGGCTGGATGGTCACCGAGAGCTTTGCCTAACTGGGTGAGGGTAGCTGACTCAGCCATGAGCAGCCGTAAAATCGCCAATCTTTTAGGATCGCCCAGAACCTTAAAATGGGTTGTGGAACCTAATCGTTGGGGCTGATCTTCCTCTGTTCTCATTGTAAGTGACCGGGAAATCCGAATAGTTGGTTAGCTTGTCGACTTTGTGAATCGATAATAATGAATGGTTGACAGTATATTAAGCAATAATTTAACGTTAGGCAAATATTTAATGAGATCTGGTCACCAGGAAACAACATCATATACTCAGGGATTACCAGCTGGTATCCGAACATCAAAATGATAATCAGATTTTACGCTACGCTGCGCCAGGTAGTCGGAAAGAAATCAGACACATTCTTGGGGAAGACGATGAAATTGATATCTTTCCGGCCGTAAGCGGGGGTGCGGGTTAATCGTCGTTCTTTAGGGGATTACTAGCGGTGGTTCGGGGATGAGGATCCGGCCGTCTAATAATGTCTGGCCTGATCCATCAATAGGTAAGAGAGGAATAATCTGGCTTCCATCCTTCCTGTAAAGCCCGACGTAAATTACGTATTCGCCAGATGGAAGATCTGTGATATCGAGAACAACCGGGTCTTTTACAATCGATCCAACCAGCCATTGGCTGGTGGGAAAAGTGTTATTTCTTGGAACGGCGTCGGACTGGGTGATTATCTCCCCGCTCAGAGAGTCCACCACATGAACGAATCTAGTGTAATCTTTTAGTCTGTCTGTGTTAGCCTGCCAATAGAGATCCAAGAGTAAGGCTTCGGCCTGCCTTTGGAGGACATAACCTTGAAGCGCTATCTGATCTTCAAAGTTCGCTGGTAAGGGCGCCAGATCTTCTGGCAGCTGGGCGGTAGGAACGGCTTCCTTAAAAATTAATTGATCGCCCTGCCAATCTAACTGCCCCAGGTGGCTGAGAAGAACCTCTTCCCCTGTAGCCAGGTCATATAGACGGGCAACGATGGAGTAAGGGGATTCGGCCGCGCTCTGCCCCAGCCCGTCCGGAATAGGCATTGCCAGCCAGTCGTCAACCCACACTCCCGGCTGCCAACTGCTGCTTGGCAGATAACCATAACCAGGTTGGTTATCGAATTGGGTTATTTCTAACCCATCGCCACCTACCAGACGCAAAGAGAAGTTATAATTTTGGGTTAACTCTTTGGATGTTAGCCAACCTAACTGTAGATCCAGTATAGATGAAGAGCGCTGCTCAATTTTTGTTGGCCGAACGGACAATGAGCGGTCGTCATGAAGCGCCTTTTCAGGGTTATCGACGATCTGAATGGGACGAAGGAAAAGTTCTCCTCGTTCCTGTCCGGAGGAGGTGAGAGCGGCCGTGCCCGGCAATTTAACCCTTGGCAAGAATAATCCTGCAGGGGCATTGTCCGGGATTAAGAGCTCAAACTTCTCGGCGGCTTCTTCTTTTAATCTCAATCCGTGGGCGATGACAGGGGCATCCGAAAACCGGTTGATCGCCGGCGATACCATGTCCAGGGCAACTTCCTCGCTGTTTAATTGATCCCATTCCAGAGTGATAACAATGCCCTTCCCGGCCTCAACTTGATCAGCACTGTATTGATAATTTAAAAGGTCGGAACCATCGTTGAACTGCAGGCCGTCATCACTATGGTGGAGGTAAGCAAGCTGATCAAAATCCCAATTCAGGTCATCACTTGAGACCTCTTTTTCTGGAAATAGGTATAAAACCAGGGAGATCATGAGAACAACAATAAGAGCGATAAAAGTTCTTTTTCCTGGGCGCCATCGGGGCTCAGCCCAGATATACAATAAGAATAAGACGATTAAACCAACGAGGCTGAGAAACTCCGCTGCCCAGCGGATGTTTGTGCGATTCAGGGAGAACTCTAGGAAATGAGATCCTTCTGGCAAGGTCGTGGTGATCAGACCAGAACCTGGGGCCGGCCATATTGAAATATCCTGGCCATCGATATCAGCCGACCAGCCAGCCCAATACAGGATAGGAACAGATACAGTCGCCTGGGGCGAACGAACATCCAGCTCCCAGGATTGATATGGTGTTCGTCGCTCAATTAGTGATGCCCTGGTTACCTGGCCAACCAATATTTGAATCTTGTCGCGTTCGCCAATATTCAACCATTGGCTGGTAAAGGGACGTGGTTTGGTTGTTTGGGGCAGGTATTCGGCGCTCACAGTTGTGCCAATATTACCTGTGAACCATTCATAGCCAGCCAGGCGTTCAGGCGTCACATCCTGGTCATGAACCTGAATATAGTCCAGTTCAAGGCCCATCAGCCCGGAAATCAATAAAATGATGATTAGTATTGGGACAATGATCCGCTTTGCTGGCAGCAGGCCGAGACCGCCGATTGCCAGGGCGCCAAAGAAGGCCTGGATTGACAGAAAACGCCATGGGAATTGGACAAATTTAAGGAGCGGCAATTGATCCCACAGAGGCCGGGAGAGAGAAGAAATCATAAACGTTGAAATAATCAGCCCAGCGAGAATAAAAAAAAGCGTTTTTTTCTTGATGAAAGCATCTTCTGAGGAGTTAGAACGTTGGAAATAGAATATAGAAGCAAGACCCGCCAGGATAAGGCTGATCTGGACCAGGCCCATGCTGAAGGCTCTACCGCCAGCAACATCGTAGTTGAAGATAAGGGAATCCTGGACGAGATTCGTGTCCCGAAAATGGTTTTCAAAGTTAAAGTAGCCGGCTGTTACCGGTTCTAGCTGAGCCAAATCCGACTCGCCCAAGGCCGGCAGCCAAAACCAGGCCGCTAATGCAAGGCCTAAAACAAGGGCCAGGGATGACCAGAGCAATCGTTCTGCACTAGGAAGCCAGCGGGACCTGGAATCTCCTTGGAATTCCTTTTCGATTTTGGGTTCAGCCGTTCCAGCAGAGCTGCTAACAACATATTCGGTTTGATTATCGGGTTCAGGATCAGGCTTCCGAGAGTACCAAATATTCAGAACCAGATAAAGAAGAAGGAAAGGAGTAAAAATGAGTGCCGAAATATTATGGCTCAATATCAGGGCAGCAAAGGCCAGGGCAAGAAGGATAAGTGGGTAAAATTGGGCCCTGTGACCTCTTCGTGGGAGATAGCTCAGCAGATTATCAAGGGTCAATAAGAGCAGTGGAAAGAAGGCCATTGCCCAAAACTCGGCAAGAGAATCACCGCGAACATAGACATTGACCATGTGAAAGGGGGCCAGCGTATAGGCTGCTGAGGCGAGGAGCCCGGCCCAGGAACTGCCCAACCACCTCTCGGCAAGTTTATAAATGGCCCAGGCAGCAATTAAAAAGCCCCCCAGCTGGCTTAATTGAATCGCCCAGACGTAACTAAAGCCGATGGCCCGAAAGGCCGTGGCAACAAAGATTGAGAGGGGCGCATAAAAGTTAAAAAAAGGATAACCGTAACCGTAGTTGGCATCAGGCATCCAGCGAACGGGAAAGTGGCCATCACTGAGGGCGATGGCTAACTGGTTTACACGTTGAAGTAAGAAAGGGCTGTCACCGCCACCTCTCGTATTAAGCAGCCCGGAATCAAACCATAAGGGGAGCGCAGCCAGTCCGGCGATGAGCAAGGCAGCAATCAGCAGGTGATTATTAGGCGCAGCGCCTTTCTTTAACCGCCCAAGGAAATTAGAAAGGCTAGACGAGCTCATGCTCTGGTACCAAGCGTTTGGGCACTAAATAGCTTAAGTCATTCTAGCTAGCCCTCTGCTGGCGCAGGAGCAAGAATATGAGAAAGCCCAACATCAAGATAGCCAAAAAGATCGCGCCGAGCCCTACCAGAGCTAAAATATTGGGGCTTTCATTACCGCCACTATCCCCACCCTGGTTGCTGCCAGAACCTTCCGGAGTCGGGCTTGGTTCCGCGCTAATATCTCCTTCACCGAGATCGCTTTTGATTTTGCTGCCGAATTCAAGAGATGTCGTAGAGCCTTCAGAAACCTCGATGGTGGCATTGCCGGCCGTTGTCATCTCCAAATTCCTGGGAACGACCTGGGCAACTAGATATGTACCAGGCTCGATGCCTTCGAAACACACGGCCGAGCTGGTCCCGGTGGATACACCTTGAGCAACGACTTGATCACCCTGGGCAATAGTAAAAGTTACCCCGGCCATATAGCCTTCATCTGCGTCCTTTTGGCCATTGCTGTTATTATCGGCGAAAGCATTGACACAGATGACGCCGCCTTGCGGTGGCGGGGCGGTGTTAGTCGGCACGGGTGTGGGTAATGGCGTATCAGTTGGCGGTACTTCAGGCGTCACAGTGGGTGGTGGAGGAAGAGGCGTGTTTGTGATCACCGGCTGTGGAGGGGATGTCGGTAGGGGCAGCGGCGTATTTGTAGGGGCAGGGCCAACTCCGATTAGTTCAGCTTTATCAAACCAAACATCGAGATGTTTTCTACATTGTCCGGCGCCACCCAAATTTGCACGGGCGAAAACCGTTATTTGACCCCCTGCAGCAGTTGCCTCGACCGAAAATTGCTGCCAATTTCCATCACCGCCGCTCATATGGGGCGACCCTGACGGGCCCCAGGCGATTTCATTTATGTTGGCTACGAAGTTACCACGGCCGGCTGGGTCAATCCCGGCTTGAACGTTTAAGTTTACAGATGTGTCAGAAGGAGCTGGATATTGATCGTTACTTGCCCTTCCAGTCG
>BTQB01000072.1:0-9645 GCA_036985655.1 Anaerolineae bacterium
GAGGGCAACAAGAGGAGTTCAGCCCTTAGTCAACGGGTCAATTGGTTAAGACAATTATTATCCTCTTTGCAGGATACAGTTGAAAGTTCGACCGATGACGAGTCGTTTAAGAAAGAACTGTTGGGGGAGCGCATTTATGTCTTTACTCCAAACGGGGACGTGATTGATCTGCCAAAAGGTTCAACACCTATTGATTTTGCTTATGCTATCCACACCGAAGTTGGTCATAGATGTCGCGGTGCTCGTGTAAATGGCAAAATGGTCGGACTCGACTATAAGCTCCAATCAGGTGAAAAAGTAGATATTATTACCGCCAAGAAGGGCGGACCAAGCCGTGATTGGATGAATGACAGCCTTGGGTTTACAGCTAGCAATCGCACACGAAGCAAAGTTCGAAGATGGTTCCGTTTGCAAGAACGAGATAAGAATATCGTTCAAGGTCGCGAGGTGGTAAATCGTGAGCTTAAGCGGCTCGGTGTACTCGATGTATATTCACCCCAAGATATTGCCCAGGCTCTAAAATATGAGGACGTTGATCAATTCCTCGCCCAGGTGGGCTTTGGTGATATTCAAAGCACTAAGATCGCCGGCGCCATTGCCCTACTCCAACAGAAGCTCCAGCCAGATGATGATCTAGGAAAGTTGATCAGGGGTCAGCAACAAAAATCAAGCAAGCTTACGGTACTTGGCGTTGAAGGATTGCATACGAAGATGGCCAGGTGCTGCAATCCCATACCCCCTGAACCAATATTAGGCTATATAACCCGGGGTCGAGGGGTAACAATTCATACCCAACATTGTAAGCAATTGTTGGCTACTAAAGAACCTGAGCGCTGGATTGAGGTCGAGTGGGGTCTCGATGAAGAAACATTCCCCATCCCCATTGTCGTTACAGCTTATCGACGATCTGGCTTGATGGAAGATATTGCCAATATCTTGAGAGGTCAGAATATACATCTTTCCAAAACAAAAAACCTTTCTATCGACGGTGGGGTCAAAGTGCATATGGTTGCTGGCGTTTCCAGCCTGGATCAGTTGAACTGGATTCTCAGCAAAATGGAAAAATTACCGAACGTTATAGAAGCTCGTCGACAAAGATGGGTGGATTGACTTTTAGTCAACCGATGTCCCCCATGTTCCGATGTCCGTCAATTGTTCGTTGATAGACGGCTTGTGTGAAGAAGGACATACTCTGGACCTGACGGCTTCAACCGGCTTTCATAGAGCATTATAGCGCTTACCCCAACTCGCCGCTTGCTCATTTCCTGTTCCCAAGGAAGCTGCGCCCTGACCACTGCTGGCGAGTTTTTGACGCGGCCAAGAGTTAAGTGAGGATGATAAGTCCGGCTTTCTGCTTTCCAACCAAGCTTAACAATTTTTTCTTCCAGACCCCTTTGGAGAGAAGTTAGGTCCTCAATGGAAGCTTGGAAACCTACCCATATTACTCTCGGCCGTTTGGCGTTCGGAAAACAGCCTAGTGCGCCTAACATTAGCTCAAAGGGTTCTACCTGACGCGTAGATTCGTCCATAATATCACATATATCGGACAATTTATCGTTTTCAGTTTCGCCCAAAAAACAAAGGGTGAGATGAATTTTTTCTGGCGTAACCCAGCGCACGTCACCCTTAGACAAATACTTATTAAGTTCCTGAGATACTCGACCCAGGTAATTTCTAATACCTTCAGAGAGGTCTATGGCAATGAAAGTTCGCAACCCGGCACCATTTTAATAATATTTGAAGCATTTTAGGTAGCAGGCTGATATTCAGCCCATACTTCTTCTACTGCCTCCCGAACAATAGATAGGATTTGGTCTGTTTCATCATCACGAATAATTGGGGGAGGTGCGAGAAATAAACTTTCTCCTATAATGCGAGAGATTTATCCCACATCTTGAAACATCATCAATATCGATGAAGCTATACCGGCCATCTCCTTGTTTTCACGATCAACCTCAGATTCCCTTTTTACAGATGAATAGAAACAAGCCACCCCTAGAGGATGGCTCTATTTGTTCCTCGATCAATTTGTTGCTTCTAGACGTCAAGATTCCGAACTTCATTGGCATGGGTGGTAATAAACCTTCGACGAGGTGCAACTTCCGTTCCCATTAGCATATCAAAAGTCCGATCCGCCATAACAGCATCTTCAATGGCAACCTGCAATAAGGTTCGGATGGCCGGATCCATGGTCGTCTCCCACAGCTGGTCGGGATTCATCTCGCCCAGGCCTTTATACCTTTGCAGGTCATACTTTTTCTTCGATCGCTGCAGCTTCTTGAGTAATTCTGCGTTCTCCTGTTCGGTATAGGTGTAATGAAGCTCCTTGCCGACTTTAATCTGATAGAGTGGAGGTTGAGCGATGTAGAGGTGGCCGTTTTCAATAAGAGATGGCATATAGCGGAAGAAGAAGGTGAGAAGAAGTGTTCTAATGTGACTGCCGTCCACATCAGCATCTGTCATTATTATTACCCGGCCGTAACGGAGATTAGTCAGGTCAAATGCCTCGCCAATACCAACACCTAATGCAGATATCAGGGCTTTGACTTCATTATTATTTAATATCTTATCCAGCCGCGCTCTTTCTGTGTTTAATATCTTCCCCCTAAGAGGCAAGATCGCCTGAAAATGCCTATCGCGACCTTGCTTAGCTGATCCGCCGGCTGAATCGCCCTCCACAATATACAATTCACATTTAGCTGGATCTTTTTCCGAACAGTCAGCCAATTTGCCAGGTAAGGTCAGACTCTCTAGTGCGCTTTTACGCATAACCAGCTCACGGGCCTTCCGGGCTGCACGGCGGGCGCGTGATGCCGTTAAACAACGTTCAATAATCCGCCGTGAATCCCTGGGGTTTTCTTCAAGAAAGTCGCTTAGCGCCTCCGATGCAACTGATGAGACTAGACCACTAACCTCAGCATTCATGAGCTTAACCTTTGTCTGGCTCTCGAATTGAGGATCTGGGTGTTTTATGCTTACCACGGCCGTAACACCTTCACGAGTGTCATCACTTGTGAAATTGCTGTCTTTCTCTTTTAAGAAGCCATTTTTTCGGGCGTAATTATTTATCACGCGGGTTATGGCAGTTCGGAGACCTGTTAGATGTGTACCGCCGTCAGGCGTGTGGATAGTATTGGCAAAGGCAAATTCAGATGTAGCAATACCATCAGTATATTGAATGGCTACCTCAACCTCGACATTTTCTACCTCTTTCTGGGCATATATAGGATCATGAATCGTTCTTCGGTTCCTGTTAACATACCGTACAAAGGATTTTAGGCCTCCTTCGAAATAGAAACTCATTTTTCGTGGAGAAGATAGTCTTTCATCTATTAATGTAATAAATACTCCACGGGTTACAAAGGCCATTTCACGGAAGCGGTTCATTAAAGTATCAAATCGATAATCTACTTCCTCTTTAAAGATCCCATCGTCAAATTTGAAGGTCGTGTTCGTACCAGTTTCTCTATTAGATCTTGGCAGGCTGGCTATTTTCTCGACCGGCGTAACCGGGATGCCCTTCTCATAGCGTTGTTTGAAGATTCCGCCATCTCGTCTTACCGTAACCTCCATCCATTCCGACAAAGCATTAACAGCTGCAGCCCCGACCCCATGGAGACCACCTGATACCTTGTAGGCAGATTCGTCAAACTTTCCACCTGCATGAAGCATTGTCATCACTACCTGTAAGGCAGAGACTCCTTCAGTTGGGTGGGTGTCAACAGGGATGCCTATTCCATTATCCTTGACTGTTACAGCTGAATCCGGATGGATGATTATCTCAATCTGGTCACAACGGCCGGATAAGGCCTCATCGATGGAGTTATCAACGATTTCGTATACGAGGTGATGCAGCGCTTTGTTGTCTGTCCCCCCAACATACATTCCAGGCCTACGGCGAACAGCTTCTAGGCCCTTAAGAACCTGAATGCTGTCAGCGCCATATTTAACCTTTGATTTCCTGCGTTTAGTCATTGGGAAATTCCTCTTGGACTGGTGTGGAATTTGAGTTGATTAACAGTAAATAGCGATCTCGATAGAAGATGATAATTGCCACTGCCAGCCCTGTGCTAATAAATGCATGGCCGATGATGCTCACAAGTGTTAACCAGGAGCCATTATCCGCCAAAAGCCAGAGTAAATTGGTGCCATTAATGATTAGAATTACAACCAACAGTATATTGATGGTAGGCAGCATATTGCCATAAACTAATCTAATACTCTCCATTATCGCTTTGAAAATTGGCCGGTTGTTATAGATTATGCCGGGGACAGCCAGGCTCAAGTAGGCAGCAACGATTAGGAATGCGAATAGCAACACCCCAAACATAAGTGCCGAATTTATCAATCCCATTATGAAAGCTATCGGAAGCAGCGGCAGTGTCAAAAGAAAAAGTGTAATTACAAAGGCAACTGCCAGACCTACAAGCCTGAATATTGCCAGTAGTGTCAAACCGGTAAAATCTAATATTCCGGGAAATTCATAACCTTCTTCACTCTTTAGTACCCGGCTAATTAGGCTCAGGTAAATTGTTGTTAAACCAAATCCTAAAAGCGTCAGGGCTATTAGAATTAACAGCCAACTTTGAAAATCAATAAGTTCAAAGCTTATTGGTTTTATAGGCGTATTCTCGGGAATAGTTCCGCCCATCAATGCCGGCACACCAACTACTGGAACGCTTAAGTATGTAAACAGATTAATCCGAGGAGCCATGGCCAGGATTTCCTCGGCTAAGCCACTATATGCCGGTTCATCAGCCAGTAAAGCGGTTACCTCCGAAACGATCCCGGTGATATTCATTCGAGGTCCTAACCAATAAAAAATATCCAAACCGATCGGAATGATTGTCAACCAGACATGCCTGGTTGTAAATTCGAATCCAGTAGTAAGGGTAGCAATAATGCCGGGTAAAGGCGGAGTTTGATCGCTAATTTTTTGGGCCATGATAACCAGCGTATTTTACCATACTTGTACTATCTGAACGATATTGCTACAGGAGAAAAGCAGCGTGTTTACAGTTGATCTATACATGCAGGCGCCTTATTAGTAGAGTCATCGTTCTTAAACTGATTGGTATGCTTTCTTTGCCTAAATTTTGGGGCAAGGTAATGGAGAACAACTCCGTTTCGCGACAACAACTATCTACCCGCTTGTCTTACCCATACAACAGTAAGTTCGACCCTCAAACTGACAGTTTGCGCTACAGATTTTCGTTCAACCTCGACGAGCTCACCCCTGTAGGTTGAACTGTTAGTTCGACCCGCAATCTGACAGTTTGCGTTACAGATTTTCGTTCAACCTCGACGAATTCTAGCTTCGTATGTTGGGGCAAGGCAATCGGGAACAACCTCCTCTCGCGACAACAACGATTTACCCGATTGCCTTGCCCTTACAACCGTTAATTCGATTCGGTATCTGTACATCTGGATTCTATTAAGAAGCTATGAGTCCGGGATAGTTCGATAGTATGGATGGCAACGTGTTGGGCGCCCATTTCTTTAGCTCCCCTCAGCGGATGAAAGCAGGTTAGATCGATGGCGTCCAGCTCTATTGTCCGCTACAAATGTCAGCAAATTACTTTTACCAGCTACTCCTAAAGCTGGTATACTTCTCCAGAATTTTACAGGAGTTAGCAGCATGGACGATGTACAGGAAGTTGCCAATAGAATTATTGACAACATTGAAAATGTCATTATCGGAAAGAAACCTGTGGTCAGTCTGACCGTCTTAGGCTTATTGAGCCAGGGACACATGCTCATTGAAGACGTACCTGGCGTAGGAAAGACTGTTCTGGCCAAATCGGTAGCAAAATCCGTTGGCTGCGTTTTTCAACGGATCCAGTTTACCCCAGATATGTTACCCACTGATGTTACCGGTGTGTCTGTCTTCAATCAGAAATCAAGAGAGTTCGAATTCAGGCCAGGACCAATCCACGCACAAATCGTGCTTGCTGATGAAATAAATCGGGCTACACCAAAAACGCAGTCGGCGCTACTGGAAGCGATGGAAGAGAGGCAAGTCACCGTCGACGGCCGGACCCATCCCCTTAAACCGCCATTTATGGTTTTAGCAACCCAAAATCCGATTGAATACGAAGGCACTTTCCCCCTTCCCGAGGCACAGTTAGACCGGTTTATGCTTCGGATCCAACTTGGATATCCGTCAAAGGATCATGAGATTGAGGTTCTTGACCGGCAGCAATTTGTTCACCCAATTGATAAGCTTGATCAGGTTGTGGGCGTGGATGAATTATTGGCAGCGCAAAAGGCCATCAAGGAAATTTATCTTGATAGGTTGGTTAAAGAATATATAGTCGAAATTGTTCGCCGAACGCGGGAACATCCAGAAGTTTACCTGGGGGCAAGCTCAAGGGGGGCGCTGGCAATTTACCGCCTTTGCCAGGCCAGAGCATCCTTGTTTGGACGAGATTATGTCCTGCCAGACGATGTCAAAATCTTGGCGGATCCTGCACTAAGCCATCGGATTATTGTTGGTCCAGCGGCCAGGATTAAAGATATAAATCCCGAAGAAATCATCAGAGAGATAATCGAAACAGTTCCAGTCCCTGGGGCACAAATAAAAAACTAAGGTGTTGAAGGAACGTCGAACCGGGGTAATTATATTAGCCATTTTATCGTTGTTTGGTGGCTTAGCTACTGGTCGAGATCTATTCTTTAATATCACTTACCTGTTGGGGACTCTCCTAATTCTGTCTTTCGCCTGGGCTTGGAATAATATCAACTGGCTTCATCTTTCCAGAGTGACCCGAAACCGTAGGACCCAGGTAGGTCGCCCGTTAGAAGAAAGATTTCAAGTACGAAACACCAGCATTGTTCCCAAGTTATGGCTGGAGGTACGGGATTATTCGACTTTGCCAGGACATTTCACTAGTCGTGTTGTGAACGCTCTTGGAGCCAAGGGGCGTTTTAGCTGGAGGACAACAACTGTATGTCTTCAGCGAGGCCGCTATCGCTTAGGTCCTCTTCAGCTTTCGACCAGCGATCCTTTTGGCTTATTTCCGATGAAAAAGGCATTCGAAGCCACTTCAAATGTGATTGTATACCCTCTAACTGTGGAAATCCATGGCTTTGCTCTTCCTCTCGGTATACTTCCAGGAGGTGATGCGCTTCGCCGGCGAACCCACTACGTAACGACCAATGCAGCAGGCGTCAGGGAATACGCGCCCGGTGATAGTTTTGGCAGGATACATTGGCCAAGTTCAGCCAGGCGGGATCGCCTGATAGTCAAGGAATTTGAACTGGATCCATTATCAGACATTTGGATTGTCCTTGATATGGACCAATCTGTTCATGTTGCCGGAAAGGTTAGGCAGGAGACAGATTCGCCAGCATCATGGCTCGACAATCCCTTTGAACCTATCCGAACTCATGAAGATTACAGTCTACCTGAATCGACTGAAGAATATGCGGTAACAGTTGCCGCTTCCCTTGCCCAATATTTTTTAAGGGTTGATCGAGCAGTGGGTATGGTTGCCTACGGTCAAAGCCATGAAATATTACAGCCAGATCGAGGAGAACGACAGCTAAATAGAATACTTGAAACGCTGGCTGTTATTCGAGCAAAAGGAAAGGTTCCGATTGAGGATGTATTAGAGGCAGAATCACCTCATTTTCCAAGGGGCGGGACGTTGATCGTAGTCACCCCAACCTCAAGAGATGAGTTAGTTAGAGGCGTCCGGCTGCTGGGTCGAAGAGGGTTACGCATCGTTACTATCTTGGTTGACCCAGCATCCTTTGGCGGGTCACAATCGGCCGCACACTTAACAGGTTTGTTGCAAGGATCTAATCAACTATCATATACTGTGCTTTGCGGCGATAACCTGACAGCGGTCTTAAGCCGACCAGCGACAATGACTAGTGCTGGCTTGACCTACCGCTGATCGACCGCACGCTTTACTCCCAACAATAACAGGGTTAATAGAGCCAAAAAGATAGATAGTGTGACAATTATCTTCGGGTCGATAATGCGGACAGAATCACCTGCTGCTTCGTCACTCGCTTCTGGAAAACTGTCTGGACCGGCCTGCTCGATAACGGCCGTTACGATCGGCGGTGCAGTGTATTCAACATCTTCCACTGCAGCTGTTGCGATCAACGGCGCTGCGTATTCAACTACCTTCGATACAACCGTCGGTTCCAGAATTTCACTGTCGGACGCTTTCTCCGTCTTATCTTCGATTTGGAATATCGAAAATGGGATATCATGGTCGGAAGATCGGAGCAGCGACTTAATTCCATCAATTTTATCCTGCCATCCGATTGGATAGTCCGCATTAACATGGGCGATCGAGACAAATGAGACTTGCTCAGCAAGATCTCTTGAAACCAGGATCCAGTCAACAAGCTGAGATGCACCTCCAAAATTATACGAATAACGAGATTCTGGTGGCAGAGCTTTAAGAATGTTGACCAAAAAATAATCCCTGGTCAATTCCTGCCCGGAGAAGGAATCCTCATAATCATTAAAATCGCCCAGTACAATAACCCTTCTCGCTAACTCATCGGTCGTCGTTTCTTCGATAATGGTTCGCAGCATGTTTGCCTGGGCCATCCGGATGGGCGCTGTCTCTTTCTCCCCTCCCCTCTTGGATTTAAAGTGGTTAATAAAAATTGAATATTCTTCCTCCCCCACTCTTACCTGGAGTTCCAAAGGTGGACGGGAAAACAATGGGTATTGGCCTTGGAGACAACTAATCCCCGGATCTTCTACTGCGGTCAACGTTCGATCGCATCGTTGATGAAGTTGACTGGCTTCAACCGTCACCAAAGCAGGGTTCGTCAAAGCAGCGTTGTCAATTCCACGAGCATCAGGACCTTCTATTATTGTGGGCTCATAGGTGAAGCCACACAATTTATCCAATCGACGGACAAGCTCATCTAAAACATCACGATTTCCCACTTCCTGAAGTCCGATTATTGTGGGGCAGTGAAGGACATCATATATTGTTGCAGCGACTTTATCTATTTTGACGTCCCATTTTTCATATTCATTCTTTAATATTTCATTATTGTCAGCTACGGGAAGAAAGAAATCATTAAGATTAAAGGTTGCAACCGAGAAATGACCTTCTAATGGCTTTGGCAGCGGCGTAGTCTTGATCGAATTCGGCTGAAGGGAGATAGAATGATCCTCTTGCTGAACAATTTTAAATTGGCCAAACTCATATGTTAGTGGCCCGTTAATTCCTTCTACTATTTCGCCCACAGACACCTGCGGAAACGCTGAACAGACGGCATCTGTATAGTTCAAGATGTTGACGATTTCACCGACTGGGGAGGCTTCACTTCTGGCAATAATTCGATTTTTTGGTGAGCTGCCGTTGATTGCAGCAAAGCCACAGCCTTGGTGCGTCGGACCAATCACTAATCCACGCTCAAGGCGAACCAACATTCCCTCCAACTTTTCATTGTATTCAAGGGATCGGAGATTTTCCTCTGGCGGAATTAGGTTTACAGCTTCTGGAAGAGGACGTTTCCTATTGAGGATATCAATAACTAAATCCTGATAACCGATCTCAGTTAAACCGTAATACTCTTGAACAATTCCATCAATTTGAACCAAATTTCCGATTTCAACCGGCGGTGAGGTGGGCCCGAAAAACACCGCGATGCCGTCAGATGTTT
>BTQB01000073.1:0-9569 GCA_036985655.1 Anaerolineae bacterium
GCATCTGGCGAGAGGAAAATGGCTGAAAACCACCAGAGAGTCGAAAGAGCACAAACATTATTTGGCGTAAATTGGCCCAGTATTGTACAGGATCTTCATACAACAGCCAGCTATTAACTCTCCAATATTTTACATAATATTGCAAAGGTTGACCAGACAAAATTACACTAGTTATCCGCTTTGTCTTTACCTGGTTCTTGAAATTTTCAATACGCAGAAAAATGTTCTCTGTTGATCAACGGCATCCTCCCGGTTCAAAACCTTCGGGAGGATCTTGATCTTACAAGAAATCGTCGCTCTTTCGTATTATGATGCCGGAATGAATCTAAATGTTGAATTATTAAACATAGAGTTACAATTTGAACTTGGCTGGCTCAAAAGCCAGCTATGAGAACAAGTATGCAGGCTAATTACAAACAGCGTTTACGCATGCGGTTTAGCAAAGATGGTCCAGCGAGATTCATCAGCCATCTGGATCTTTCAAGAACCCTTGAACGGGCATTAAACCGAGCACAAATTCCGATAGCATATACGCAGGGCTTTAATCCGCAACCCCGGATGCAGTTTGCTGATGCCCTTCCACTAGGATTAACAAGTGATTGTGAGATCGTCGACTTCTGGTTGAAAGTTAAAATAGAAACGGAAGAGACTTTATCCGCCCTCAAAGCGAAAATGGCCTCCGGTATTGGAGTGATATCTATCGAGGAGGTGGCAGTCTCTGCTCCTCCATTACAAACAATCACGAAATTTGCTGAATATCGAGTCACCTTATCTGATGAATTTACGGCCGAAATGATAGAAGCCAAGGTTGACGCCCTATTAGAAACGCCAACGATCCCCAGATTGAGGCGTAATAAACAGTACGATCTGCGACCTCTTGTTCTTGGGCTTAATGTCATCTCCCACAAAAGCGATAGTGTAGAGTTAGCTATGAAAATGTCTCTAGAACCCGGCAGGACTGGTCGCCCTGACGAGGTATTAAAGGCCCTGAATATCGATCCACTCGGGGCAAGGATTCACCGGACAAATCTAATTCTGGCTGAAACCGAAAATGACGATGAGCCTTCGTAATAGAAAAAATATATTTATCTTTATTGCTGTTCTTACAGGGACCTTATTGTCCGGCTGTAAATACATTTCTAAAAATGATCAGGAGTTGGTATCTACTCCAAGGACGGATGAGCCTCTAGCGACCACTAATCCCCCAGTGCCGGTTGAAATCATCCCCGATACCGGCTGGACTATCTTAAAACCTGGCTTCGAAAATCGAATATTAAACTTGGTTTCTGAAGATGGCGTTCTTCAGGAAACGGTTTACATCGTCAGGATAGATCCCAATAACTTTCGCTTCGAAGTCGGTTATCAGCCGGCTGATCCGTTGCCGCTCCAGGGTTGGTTGGAACAATCTGGTGCAGACCTGGTCGTGAATGGTGGTTTCTTTACGGAAGAGAATAAGGCAACAGGGTTAGTAATTGCAGATGGTGAATCATTTGGCGCCAGCTATCAAGGCTTTGGAGGGATGTTGGCTATTGACCAGGCTGGTCCGACTCTTCGTTCGCTGGTAGTTGAGCCATACAACGTTGAGGAACACTTGATTGGAGCTGTCCAATCCTTCCCAATGTTACTGTTACCGGGCAATCAGGGCGGCTACACAGAAGCAGGAGACGGGGCCAGAAGATCAGTAATTGCCCGTGACAGCCAAGGTAGATTTATCTTTCTTGTAGCTGGGTATGGATTGTTCACTTTAAGCGATCTTAGCCAATACCTGGCAGATTCAGACCTTGGTCTGGAAAGTGCACTTAACCTGGATGGTGGCGCGTCTGCTGGCCTGCTTCTGTCCGATTCGAAGGAGGGGATTCCATCCTTCAGCCTGCTGCCAACAGTCATATTGGTTTTTCAGAAGTAAAGCAGGTTCTAACTCAACTCCTGCTGAATCGAGCGAAACTTCAAAATAGGATTGAAAAATGGTGCGCCTTTGTGCACCTATTTTATTGATAGCTGAGGTTTACTCGGAACTTAATACTCCCTTTTATTTAGTCTCAGTAGGAGGAGTCACGAGGAACGAGGAGTCGTTTCTTTCTTACCTGCGGTTGGGCGTTCGTTCGGAGAACGCCACGATAAGATGAGTGAATACGGCGTTTTGACAATAGAAAATCTCGAGAGTATAATTCAGGTTTGCAATCTTGGTTTCCGACCCAACCAGATTGATCGATGAAACGAGGCCGGCATTGGTTCAATGCCGGTTCTTTTTGGGAGGCGTAAGTGTACGCAATAATTGAATGTAGCGGCCGGCAGTACCGCGCCGAAGAAGGTGATAGCTTCGTAGTTGAGAAGCTGCCTTATGAAGTCGGTGATCAGATACAACTTGAGAATGTCTTGCTGCTGTCTGGCAACGATGATGTTACTATTGGCCAACCTACTGTCAAAGATGTATCAGTAAAGGCCACCATCGTAGAGCAATTCCGAGGTAAAAAGATCCTGGTATGGAAATACCGGCCCAGTAAACGTTACCGCCGGAGACAAGGGCACAGACAAAGTTACACGCGATTGCGTGTCGATGAGATCGTCACTGGTAGCAGCGAAAGTGAGGAGAGTTAACCATGGCTCATAAAAAAGGAGCTGGCTCCAGTCGAAATGGAAGGGACAGCAACTCTAAAAGGCTGGGCATTAAAAAATATGGTGGAGAGTATGTTTTTCCTGGCCATATTATCATTCGTCAGAATGGCACAAAATTTAAACCAGGTACTCATGTTGGTCTCGGCAGGGATTATACTATCTACTCCCTAATCGAGGGTCAGGTAAAGTTTGAAAATAAATACGGCCGGAAAATAGTCAGTGTTTATCCGGTTGATGTACAAAAAGCATAGAGAAGTTAGATGAAAAAAGAAATACATCCTGAATGGTATCCAGAGGCCAAAGTCTACCATGATGGTGAACTTATCATGGTCGTTGGGTCTACAAAACCCGAATTATCAGTGGAGATTTGGTCAGGCAACCATCCGTTCTATACGGGGCAGCAGCGACTTGTTGATACCGAAGGACAGGTTGAGCGGTTCATGAAGCGCTTGAAGCGCCGTGAAGAAATCAAGAGTGATGTTGAGGAGCAAACTGAATCTCAATCGCCCTTAGCTTTTGGTATTGAAGAAATTAAAATCAATACCCGGGCCATGAATGCGATCAAAGCCGAAGGGCTGGAAACGGTTGGAGATGTGTTTGAGCGGTT
The DNA here is from genome assembly GCA_036985655.1 of Anaerolineae bacterium. Classification (GTDB taxonomy): domain Bacteria; phylum Chloroflexota; class Anaerolineae; order Promineifilales; family Promineifilaceae; genus UBA11865. Next base: position 3,224 of record BTQB01000073.1, read on the forward strand.
GAAGCAGGGAGATGATGCCTTGTTGGCAATCACAGGAGTTGGCCAAAAGGCCTTAATTGACATAAAGAAATATTTGAGGGCAAACGGGCTGATCGAGTAGCAATTTTTGTTGACGCAAGCTAAAGTTAGGCAGGTGTGACTTCACATCTGTCTATTTTTTTTGAAAGAGGGATTTTAGAATGGCGATTCATTCGCGGGGACAGATTGAACTAATTTGCGGCAGCATGTTTAGTGGAAAAACAGAGGAATTGATCAGAAGGCTCAGGCGAGCGGTTATCGCTAAACAAAAAGTCCAAGTCTACAAACCGAAAATCGATACACGTTACGACGAACAACAGCTAACATCCCATAATGGGTTGGGATTTGAAGCAAAACCTGTGGAATCATCAAGAGATATACTCGACGATCTTGACCCCAACACAACAGTTGTAGCAATTGATGAAGTTCAATTTTTTGCCACCGATGTGATTGAAATCTGTGAGAAGTTGGCTGAAAATGGCAAGAGAGTGATTTGCGCGGGTCTAGACACGGACTTCCGGGGAGTGCCATTTGGTCCTATACCTGATCTCCTGGCGAGAGCTGAACATGTAGATAAATTGCATGCTATTTGTGTGATCTGTGGTGATGAAGCCAGCCGGACGCAGCGCCTGATTGATGGCGCGCCAGCTGCCTATGATGATCCAGTCGTCCTGGTTGGCGCGGCCGAAGTTTATGAAGCTCGCTGCCGTCGCTGCCACGAGGTAGGGCCTTCGAGGTTTGGATAACATGATTAAAACAGGTATTCGCGAGCTCGAAAATGATGTTGCCAATGTTTTGATTGATGAAGAACGAATACAGCAGCGCGTTAGGGAATTAGCCAAGGCCATCCTTGACGACTATCAAGATATCGAAGATCTGCTGCTTGTTTGCGTGCTTAAAGGCGCCTTTGTGTTTCTTGCAGATCTGAGTCGTGAAATACGGCGGCCGCACCAAGTCGATTTTATGGGTATTTCAAGCTATGGGGCTGGGACAAGAGCAAGCGGCGCTGTTCGGATAGTCTTGGATTTGAAGCAGGATATTGCTGGTCGGCACATTCTCATAGTTGAGGACATTATTGACAGCGGCCGGACGCTTGAATACATCTGCCGCAATCTCATGGCAAGATCGCCGGCTTCTCTTCGAATTTGTACCTTGTTAAACAAGCCGGCCCGAAGAGAGGTCGATGTCCAGGTGGATTATTTAGGGTTTGAGATACCAGATGAATTTGTTGTTGGATATGGTTTGGATTTTGATGAAATTTATAGAAATCTGCCATATATAGCAGTTTTAAGACCTGAAATATTTGCCCACCTGGAGGAAATTTAACTGAGGCACAATCCTGGGGGGAAACCCTTTGGTTGATTCTAGTGAAGAGCAGTTAATTGACCCGGATCTCCTTGAGGGATTAAGGACGATTTTTGCTTCATACGGGGAAGATATATATCTGGTTGGTGGAGCCGTTAGGGATCTATTCCTTAAGCGAACGATCCATGATCTCGATTTCGCAGTAGCCAGGAGAGCCATAAAGTTTACATTTCTGGTAGCTGACAAATTAGGCTATCCAGCGTATGTCCTAGATCAGGAAAGGGATGCAGCGCGGGTAGTCATACCCCCCAGGGGTATTACGATTGATTTCGCCGCCCTACGCGGGCAGACACTTGAAGAAGATCTTTACTTACGGGATTTCACGATCAATTCGATGGCTTTACCAGCGTTGGAGATCGACAAGTCTAAGGTTATTGATCTATTTGGAGGACTCGAGGACCTTGAACAAAAGATCATTAGGCCGACCAATGATAAAGTGATTTCTTCCGATCCCTTGCGCGCATTGCGGGCAGTACGCCTTGCGGTAGAACTCGATTTTTCATTATCACCCGATACAGAGGAAATAATTCAGCTACATCGTGTCCTCATGAGCAGAGTTTCAGGAGAACGAATAAAAGACGAATTGGTAAGAATACTAAACTCTCCGAGACCGGCTGAGGGCCTGGAGTATTTGGGATGTCTTGGCCTTTATCCATTTTTCAACCTGGGCATGAAATCTGGCCCTGAAATACGGGGCGGGGATCAAACGGAACTCAACGGCGTTTTACGTACCGCAACGCTCTTTACATTCTTGGAAAAATTAAATGCATTGATAACACGAGGGAGAAGGCTGGACGACGAGGATCTGAGAATAACATTTGATATTTTAGAGGAATTCACTGCAGAGTTAGATCAATATTTTAATCGCGAAATTGATGGAGGATTTAATGGTTGGACACTGCTCAAGTTGGGCGCTTTATTTGCCTGTATAAATGATATACCTGAGCTTGTTGCTGCTGGGAACACGCAGACCGGAAAAGATTCCGCTGAGAAGGGCATTGACTCTGTATCCACATTTGTTATCGATCAGTTAACTGCTCTGCGATTGAGTCGGGCAGCTCAGAGGTATATCTTAGCGGTTGTTGCGGGGAGTCACCGGCCGTTGTTTATGGTGAATAATAAGCTCAACTCAAGGAGAGAGATCTACAGGTTTTTTAACAAAAGCTACCCAGCAGGACTTGACATTGCCTGGCTTAGCATCGCTTCAGCTCTCGCAAAACAGATCGATTTAACAAACTCCCAAGAATACTCGGAACTGTTATCAATGGTAAGAACATTGTTCGATAGCTATTTTAGACATTACGACAAAATCGTTGAGCCAGTCCATTTTATAAATGGGACGGATATTATGGCGGAATTGGGACTGCAGTCCGGACCGGTAATAGGAAGATTGCTGGACCATATCGAAGAAGAGCAGGCGGCCGGAGAGGTTGAAAATAAGGATCAAGCCCTAACTCTGGCACGCCAATTACTTGATGAATTTACTTGATGATGATCGTTATTGGGGACGGTAATAAAATTGGCGAGTCCGCTGAAAAAAGCTCGCGCAAAAACAATCTAGAAAAAGGCTGTTACATAGATGTTATCTGAGTTTTTTCAACGGAGCCACGGGCATTTAATCTAAAAGTGTTCGCGTGTTAAATTGTCTCTCCTCTGGAGCTTATGTGATGGAGCAATTCGTTCCGCGTCTTTTCGTTATCTTTAAAGCATCCCAACATGGAGCTGGTTACCATTCGAGCATGTTCCTTCTTGATACCGCGCATCATGGAACAAAGGTGTGCGGCTTCAACAACGACCGCTACGCCAAGGGGGTGGAGCACCTCGTCGAGAATGTCGGCTATCTGCATTGTCATCCGCTCTTGTACTTGTAGTCGCCGGGCAAACATCTCGACAATCCGAGGGATTTTTGAGAGACCGATAACTTTATTAGTTGGTATATAAGCAACGTGTGTTCGGCCGTAGAAGGGCAGCATATGGTGTTCACACATGCTAAAAAATTCAATATCCTTTACGACTACCATCTCATCATATTCGACATCAAACATAGCTTCATTGATAAGGGCAACCGGATCTACTTTATAGCCGGCTAATATCTCATCATACATCCGTGATATTCGTTCAGGTGTCCTTTGCAGTCCGTCCCGGTCAGGATCTTCACCGACGCTTGTTAATATATCGCGCACGGCCCTGACAATAGTATCTTTTCGAGCTACAAGTTCTGAAGGTTCAATTATTGGCGGCCGTTTCAGGCTTATTATTTCGTGCATATTATTCTCCACATATCTAATTCATTTAATCTAAGATAGATCAGAGTTCAATTCGGCAAATGATGATCCACAGTGGATACATTCTAAAGCTGAGGCGATCACTTCTCGATTACATACAGGGCAAAGGTACTCAAATTCGACGCCACATGCTGGACAGATTTCAGCTTCCTCAGGAATCAAGATAAGACATTCCGGACAATGAACCAACTGGCAAAAGGAACATTCTCCATTTTCACTGTCGATAATTCTATGACAGTATGCACACATTTCAACATCATTTTCTATTTCAGTCGGGATACCACAATGAGGGCAGTCCTGTTCATCAAAATCAAGAACAAGTTGGCATTGGCTGCAAATGCGCAAATGACATTCCGGACATTCACCATTTATAGGATCAAAATCGCGACCACAACCTGGGCATGCCACAATGCGCATCACCGATTCCCCAATAGCAACAGATTGTACTGTTCTGGCGCTCTTTCTCTGGCGAATAACTAGAGGTCTTAAACATTGCGGGCATTTAGCCTCACCAGGGGTTACTTTAGCGTGGCAAATTGAGCAGTGATTGGGAAAAAAGGCATCACAATTCGGGCATGCCTCGGTTCCAGAAGTTAACTCAAATCCGCATAAGGGACAGTCAAAATAGAGTCTAAGATGGCATTTTGGACAATGTTCATTGTCTTCGTTTGTCTCATGCCCGCAATTAATACAAAAGGTTTGTCCACACTCGCGGCAGAATCCATCTTCGAGATAGTAGGGCATTTCGCAAATTGGACAGTGGCTGACGGACTCCTCGTCCACTGGAATTTTTGCCGTAGCTCCTGGGGGCTCCGAAACCTCATTGTCATTGTCGAAGGATAAACCACAGGAATCACAAGCAACCGTTGAAGGCAAAACCTTTGCATCACACTGTGGACAGTGAAGATCAAACTCTTCGCCACACATAGAACAAGAGGAAGCATCTGCATCTATTGGTTCTGAACAAGACGGGCAAAAATCTTGGCCACACTCCGGGCAGAAATCTATGTGCCGAGGGAGACTGAGATCACAATTTGGACATACTGTGGTTGTTTTCATAGATCAAAAAAATATCGAAGGATAGCGGATTATAACAAATTAGATCCTAATCACCTGATTTACTTTAATTAATGGTAATTAACCACCAAGCGTAGGTGTAAAAAAAAGATCATTATATCTTCAAGCTGACCTGGCGAACAAATTTAGTAAGGTTCACTATGTAATAGATAAGAAAAATGGATATACTTGGGAAGACTAAAACCGTTGCTGATTAATATCCGTATTCATTGTAATCGGCCTTATTCAGAGGAAACCAACCAACTACAATCTCGCTGGAGGAAAACATGTCAGATAATTCTCTAACTATTACCGATAATCGTAACGGCCGTACCTATGAAATCGAAATAACTCACGACACAATCCGGGCGATGGATCTGCGCCAAATAAAGGTAAACCCCGATGATTTTGGTCTAATGAGTTATGATCCTGCCTTCAAAAATACCGCATCAACTAAAAGCAAAATCACCTTTATTGATGGGGATAAGGGAATTCTCAGATACCGGGGCTACCCAATCGACCAATTAGCGAAGAATTGCACTTTCTTAGAAGTTGCTTACTTGATAATTGCTGGAGTACTACCTACTAGAGCAGAATTGGATGAATACGAGGGATTTATTAAAAGACATATTTTGGTTCACGAAAACATTAAAGACCTCATTGAGGGGTTTCGTTACGATGCTCATCCGATGAGCATGTTAATTAGCATGGTATCCGCGCTATCCACCTTCTATCCTGGAGCCAGAAACGTTGATAATCCGGATAATCGCCAACTTCAGATGACCCGATTAGTTGCCAAGATGCCGACCCTGGCGGCAGATGCATACCGTTTTTCTATGGGCTACCCAATTATTTATCCAGATCCAGACCTTTCTTATGCAGGAAACTTCTTGAATATGATGTTCCGGCGAGCGGAACCGAAATATATTCCTGATCCTGTTCTCGAACGTGCCTTGGATGTTCTGTTCATATTGCATGCGGATCATGAACAAAATTGCGGCACTAATGCGATGCGTTCCGTTGGCAGTTCCAGAGTTGATCCTTACAGCGCAACGGCCGCGGCGGCCGCTGCCCTTTACGGACCGCTGCATGGAGGAGCAAATGAAGCTGTTCTGCGTATGCTTTACGATATTGGCGGCGTGAAAAATGTTCCAGATTACATTGAGCGCGTTAAGGAAGGTGAGTTCCGATTAATGGGCTTTGGACACCGGGTATATAAGAATTTTGATCCCAGGGCAACGATAATTAAGGAAATGGCCCACGAGGTGTTTGAAGTAACCGGAAAGAATCCACTGTTAGATATAGCGCTTGAACTTGAAGCAATAGCATTGGAAGATGAATACTTTGTTGCTAGAAAGCTCTATCCTAATGTTGACTTTTACTCGGGAATTATTTACCAAGCACTGGGCTTGCCCATGACCATGTTTCCGGTCATGTTCGCGATCCCCAGGACTGTTGGCTGGCTGGCTCAATGGCAGGAGCTGATTACCGATAGCGAACAGGCCATCGCACGACCCAGGCAGATTTATCTTGGCAACGACCTGAAGGAGTATATTCCAATTGATCAACGAGGTTGAGATTCTATCGGCTTAAGCTGGCGATCTAGCTTCCAGGATCGCGTG
>BTQB01000074.1:0-9556 GCA_036985655.1 Anaerolineae bacterium
CAAAGAGGGAACGCGGAATCTTGAATCTGCGTCAGGAACCTGGCCTTTCTCTTTATTCCCACAATGTATTAATACAAGAATTTAATAGAGATTTATTGCCGAAGTGGCTAGAATTTGTAGTCGGCGTCGTCGATTCAGAAGACCTGCCGTTAAATGTTAGCCGGGAAACAGTCCAGAGCACTCGCGCAATGGCCCGTTTAGGCAGCACGTTGCGTCGTAGGTTACTGCGAGAAATTAAGGAATTAGCGGAATCTGATTCTGAAAAATATTCGATTTTCTGGGATCAATATGGCCCGATATTAAAAGAAGGACTCGCTCTTGAACCTGATTCAAAAGACGATCTTCTACCTTTATTTCGATATCGATCACTAAAATCCCCTGGTAAGTTGATATCCCTAGATGAATATGTCAAAGCATTTTCCGAAGACCAAGCTGAAATTTATTACATTGTTGGAGGAGATCTAGAATCAATTCAATTGAGTCCCCATCTAGATTTATTTAGAGAACGCGGTCTGGACGTTCTCCTATTTATTGATCCCATAGATCCATTTTTACCGCAAGCAATTTCAAGCTATCAAGATTTTCCTCTGCGAAACATTGATGATGCTTCTCTTGATTTGCCTGAAGATGTGCAAAGCGAAAAGCTTGAAGAATCCGAAGGTATTGATGATAAAATATTTAACCAATTAATTGGACGCTTTGTTACCACTTTAGGAGACAAAGTTCTTGAAGTTCGGGAATCCAAGGTTCTAAAAAGCAGTCCTGTTCGACTGGTAACACCAGAGAATAGTCCAACGAGGGACATACAACGCGTGCAGAGATACTTAACTGATGACTATGAGATTCCAAAGAAAATCTTGGAAGTCAATCGAAGGCACAACTTAATATCCGATCTTGCCCGGATATTAAATGAAAGGCCAGAGGACGAGATCATCAATCTGATAATCGAACAACTTTTTGAAAGTTCTCTAGTAATGGAGGGATTGCACCCCAACCCGGCCAAGATGCTGCCCAAGATTGAACGGCTGTTAGAATTATCAGCAGGTCGATCACTGGAAGAATCCGGCGACTGAATTACCGGCCTACTCGCTAGATATCAAGAATCTTTTGGTTCTAGGACGTTTCTTAATAATGAACGACCAACACGCTTTGAATCATCAGGATCATCACTGTTTTCGACTACAACAACGACCGCGTACAGTGGATCAGAAGCGGGGGCCAGGGCAAGATACCAGCTGTTGTTCGTAGATTCTGGTCCTGAAATAACAGATGTATTAAATTCGGCTATCCCCCGATCAATGGGCAGCAGCCCCCTAATCGCATCGGCCGTTTCTGGTGATATTGCAGATGAAACAGTCTGGCCCAAGTCCGGAGACTGCCATTCGCCCGAAATGCCTTGAATCGCATCAACAAGCTGCGCATCGATTAATTTGCCCTCGTTCCCCAATACTGAAAAAGCCAACGCAAGTTCAAGAGGACTGATAATTAATCTATCATATCCAACGGCCGATAGCAGCAAATCCTCAATTACAGTTTCTCCAACTTGATCCACCGGGCTATTGGATTGAAGCGCATTGGTTAATCCAAAATCCAAAAAAATCTGTTCCAAGGCTTCCTCGCCGAGATCAATCGCGATTTCTTGGTTAGGTCCAGGACATGCTCCCGCCAAGACCTCTTTCCAGCCTGGCGAGCCATTGATTTTACTATTGCACTCAATATATTCGCTGTTAATTCGAACCCGTTGATTTACTTCCGAGACAACATCAGTTAGTTCAATAAGGTTCTTTTCCAACGCACCCGCAAATATAAGTGGTTGTAAGGTCATACCTGGTTGGTATTGACCTTGGGTAACTCTATTCAGGAGAGGGGCATTGAAATCGTCAATCAAATTCTCAAAATCTTCGTCTAAAAAATTCGGATCGTAATCAGGTTTGCTCACCATTGCCCTTATCGCCAAATCAGGCAAGGAAAGCAAGATGACAGCGCCACTCTGATCTCCCATCAGCTGATCGCCGGCTCGCTGCCATCTTTCATCCAAAGTTAAGCGTATATCTTGCCCAAATCGAGGTTGATTTAACAGATCATAGCGCCAATAGTCCGTCCAATAGTCACCAGAAGTGCCTCTGAGAATTGGATCATGACTTTCTTCTATTCCGCTGGTCCCATGGCGGATGCTGTAATAGCCAACAGCTGGTCCTCCTCCATTTGCGTAAATGCGCTTTGTAATGGCGCCATCAGTTATCGTCTCAGCCAGCACCTCTCCATTTGTGCTTAATATCCTTCCCCGCTGAATAGCTATCTCCTTGTCCACAATCCTAGGATTATCATCGCGAATTAAAATTGTTTGAGCCTGAATTGTTGTCCAATAAACCATTCCCACACCAATAGCAAAAAAACCCAAAACAATAATCAGAATTAGGTGGCGAATTCGATTTTTTAAATCTGATGTGGACGAATCTCTATTATCCATAAATAGAAACGGATTACTCTCTATACGAAATATTGTTATCTGGATATCTTGACATATTCAGGAGCAGGCCCACCATAATAGAGCTTATTACCATCGAACTACCACCGTAGCTAACAAATGGCAGAGTGACACCAGTGAGCGGTAAGACTTTGGTGACGCCTCCCATGATAAGGAGTGACTGAACGCTGAACATAATAGCTAATCCGGCCGCCAAATAAATGCGAAATGGCCTCTTACTCTGCGCTGCTATGCGAAACCCCCGGTATGCCAGGACAGCAAATAAGGCAACAACGGTGAGTCCGCCAATCAGCCCCCACTCTTCCCCAACTGCGGCAAACGCGAAGTCCGTGTGGACAACAGGGATATACGTTGGGGAGCCAAGCCCCACTCCCTGCCCAAATATGCCGCCTGAAGCCAATGAATATAATGATTGAACAATTTGAAAACCACGTCCAGTTGCCTCGGACCAGGGATCAATCCAAGTATCGATTCGCAGGGATACGACATCAAAAATGGCGTAGGCAATTATAGCAGCGACGAGTAACAGGCTCAGACCCGCAGCGATCATTCGCCTCGAGCCGGTAGCCAGATACAACAGCGCCAGAAATACAATAAAAAAGATGGTAGCTGTACCAAGATCCCGCTGCCAAATGAGTATCAAAAGCGAGAAGCCCCACATTAAGAAAAGGGGCAGTAAATTCGCCGCCTGACTTCCAAGAGGACTTTTCGATTTAAAGAACTTGAAACCACGAATCGGTTCACGCTCATCAAAGTAGCTGGCCAGGAAAATCACCAATATTACTTTCAGAAGTTCCGAAGGCTGAAAGTATACGTGACCTGCAAACGGAACCTTTAGCCAAAGAGCAGCACCACTGCCCGAAGGATTTACACCAAATAATATTGTGGCCAATAATAAGAGCAGACCAAATGCGAGCAAAGTGTAGCGGTAGTGGCGGAGCCATCGCAGATTTCGGGGTACTAGGGTAATGACGGTTATAAGCATCAGACCTATTCCAAGCCATAATAGCTGCCGATAAAGAAAATTCTCCGCTAGCCTGCTTATCAGGATGAGCCCCCACCCGGCAAGCAAAGCAATAATTGGAATGAGATATCTGTCATGGGATTTGGCAAATTTATTTATCAGCCAAAACACCAGCATTACTCCAATGAACCAGGCAATTGGCACAAATAAATGTTGAAGCAGTTGGCCGTTCCCATCTATAATATTTAAAGCAAAACTGTTGGAAAATACAAAAACGGAGGCTATTAATATAAGCAGAATTTCAAATATTGGATTGGAAGAGCCGCCACCAAATTCTTGAAGATATTTTGTGCCGAGGGAGGAAATTTTCATTTAATAATGACTCTGGGGCTGTCAATCTATAATATATTTTCCGATAATCGGCGCCAGATCAGATTTCAAATTATCAGGTATTTCCCCCCAATCGTTAACAAGCGAAAGGGCATCAGCCAAATTGTGATGCTCGGGGAAATTTCCAGCCCATTCGTCATAATTTTCCAACAATTTAACAATGGCCTCCTGAGCGAGGTGGGTATTAGCTGACAGCGTTTTGACAACCATCTCAACCGAAACTGATGCAGTGGTTTCATGCCAGACATCATAGTCAGTGACATGAGCCATAACTGAATAGGCGATTTCTGCTTCGGCCGCCAAAAAAGCCTCCGGGCTAGTTGTCATTCCCACAATGCTCATGCCCCATTGTCGAAAAAGGTTAGCTTCACCCCTGGTACTAAACCGGGGTCCTTCGATAGTCACAAAGACGCCACCATTATGGACAACGGCACCGGTCTGCCGAACTGCTCCATACAGTGCCTGGTTAAATCTAGTTGAAAAGGGGTGCGCAACAGCCACATGGGCAACCAGGCCACCGCCAAAGAATGTACTCTCCCGTTTTCCCTTCGTAAAATCTACCAATTGGTTAGGAATGACTATGTGACCAGGTTCATAATCTTCCCTTAAGGAGCCACAGGCACTCACACCAATTATATACCGCACACCGAGGACTTTAAGGGCGTAAATGTTGGCCTTATACGGCACTTCACTCGGTGACAACGTATGTCCCCTACCGTGTCGAGGTAAGAAAGCGATCTTAATTCCGTTCAAACTACCAACCGTTATCAGGTCAGAAGGATCTCCAAAAGGTGTCTTAACCCGGTGTTCTTCAACATCCTCGAGCCCACCAACATCGTAAAGACCTGACCCACCAACTACAGCGACTTCTATCTCGGTCATCTATTAATTACTCCTAAGGTCACTTAGTGACTTTCCTCTTCATACAATATGTGTATTTATCGATAGGTGGTTTTTGAAACCCACTTAACCAAACTCACCCCAACATCAGTTGAGCCAATATCAGTTGAGCGCGGCTCTCTGATTTTCATATACCCATGATGCTAACTTTCGAAATCGATTTTTATGGAGGTCACGATCAACTTTCAGCTGTTCAATTTTTTCAACGCTGCTAATCAGCTTGGCGGATAAACGGGCCAATTCAGCATTAGCATCATTGAGATTTTTAAGAGTTCTGGAAAGCTCCTCCTGGAGAATAATGATGTCCGTTTCTTCCGATAGCGGCTCTTCAATCGCATCGACCGGATTACGTCCTTCAAGCTCCTTCGAATGTTCGCCTTCAAATTTATTTTTAAAATTTCCTTGAAGAAAAGCTCTCTCCAATTCAAGTCGAGCGATTATTGCAGAACCGCCTTCGACTTGAAGTTTCCGGTAAAGCTCTGGTTGGTTGGCCAGATTTCCAATTTTACCTTCCTTATCAGCCGATTGTCGTAATTTCACAAGTTCATCTGATTGAGCTGACAAATGGATAGACATCACATCTGAAGCAGATAGGGTGCCAGACTGGATCAACTCTAATGTTCCTACGTCGAATGTCGAAATCCATCCATGAACTTTGGCATTAACAGTGATCATTAGGGCTGATGCAAATATGTCTCCCCAGACTTGACCAGATTGATCGATGATTATCTCTGGGGCTGTCACAGAACCAAATATTGTTCCCTTAATGCGAATCGATCTCGCCGATACATTTCCTGCAATGGCTCCATTCGGCCCAAGGATCACTTCATCTTTGGAATTTAAGTCGCCAATAATAAACTCATTGATTTCATCTTGTACCGATTTGCGACGTCTAAAAATCCCCCACTTTGTTTTTGCTTCTGAATCTTCTCGCTTGCTTTTTAATCCTGACATGGTTATTTGCCTAACTAAGTTTGTTTTTCAATTTTATAAATCGCGTTAGCCTTGATTCAACAACTCAAATAGAAATAAGATAAATGGATTCTACCAAAATAAACAGAACAACATGGTTGATAGGGTAACGCCTCTGCTATGCAGGGCCAACGTTATCCAGACACGGACTTAAGTATAGGAGATATCATTACTTTATGTCCACTTTATCTTAATGGTGCTCTTGAAGTGGGCAATTGGCTCTGGTAAACTATTGATCAGATGTATCGTCGTATCTGGCTGACCTGGATTGGGTTTATAATTATCCTGTTTCTTCTCTCTGCAGTGGGGAGCGATTTATCTGCCGCTTGGTCGCTCACCGAGGATGACCAGCATCTAGTCAACAGCCAGATAGCAGCTGAAACTGTTGGACCTCTCGAGTTTTCGATGTCCGCATTTCCGGAGGCAGTCACCCCTGGGCAAGCCTTCAGCCTAAATTTAAGTGTTTCTACCAATAGTGAATTTCAAGTTTACCCAGAAATCACAGTTGGGATTCCTGACACCATTTCCGTAGAGATGGGAGCAGTTCCTGCTGGCGTCATATTCGATATGCAGAATAGAAATATATCCTGGCAGCCGATTATTGATGGTCAGAAAAAAAGCAGTATTATCTCATTACAATTCACAGCGAATGTCGCCTCAATACAAGAACCCGTACAAGAAATAGTTGCCCAAATAAAATTAGGCGGCGATGTGCAGGCTGCTTCGACATCGATTTGGATTGGTATCCTGCCTACAGTCACTATCTCATTTGATCCCCCACAGGTTGCTGTTGGCCAACCGGTACAGGCGAGAGCACAAGTCTTGGGTCCTGGGCCAATAACCCAGGAGTGGGATCTGGGAGATGGTCGTGTTGTTGAAGCTCTGGATCCCGTCATTATTTTCCCAACAGCTGGTACCTACGAGGTAACTTTAAATGCCTCAAATCCTCTAGGCTTATCCACCGCCCAGGCGATCGTAAGCATAATACCGCAACCAATCGCCCGTTTTAAACCAGCTGACCAGACCATCGCTGTTGGGCAGGAAATCGCTTTCTTAAACGAAAGTGGAGGTGAACCACTCTTGACCTATACCTGGGACTTTAACGATGGTTTTGGATCCCAAGAAAGAGAGCCAACGCATAAGTTCAATCAGCCAGGTACTTACCTTATTCATCTTGTTGTGCAGAACGAATATGGGCTTAGTGAGGCCTTTGCAGAAGTGATGGTGAGTGCACCACCAATTGCTGACGCCATAATTCCACCTAAGGGTACCGCCGGCCAGTTTGTAAACCTGGCTGCCTTTACAGATGATTCTGTGACAGAAGTGTCTTGGGATATGGGTGATGGTCAAACTATCCATGGGCTTGAACCACGCTATGTCTACTGGGCCGCTGGGGATTATCAAGTAGAAATGACCGTAAAAAATGACTTTGGCACGACGACTGTTAGCCAGCTAATCAATATTGAACCTGGTAACTTATTTTTATACATGCCTTTGACGTTATCAAACACTGGTTCAGTCAACGTTGATGGCCCTGGCCCTGTTGATGCCGAAGAATTGCCGCTAGTGGAGTCGGAAAGCCTTCTGGTGGAAAGCAGCGGTATCATCGCACAGCTTGAGGCTTTGGAATTTCCCGACACAGCTGGACCCGCTGACAAGCTATTAGCCTATATCAACCTGGCACGTTCTGTTAACAATATGCGGCCGCTGCGCTATGTACATGAATTATCAGTCGCTGCCCAAAGACACACTGATGATATGGCGAATAATAGTTTTGTAGGTCATTCGGGATCTGACGATTCGACGCCAGCATTGAGAATATGGGAGGCCGGGTACCCAGGGGGATATGGTGGTGAAGCCACTGCATGGGGCATGGAAGATCCGATCGCCCCGGTTGAATTTTGGCTGAATAGCCCAGGTCATCGAGCTATTTTGCTACATCCGGCTGTATCAGACGTGGGTATTGGTTATACATTGAATTACGATTCACCAAATATCTGGTATTGGACAGCCGAATTTGGTTCGCTTTCCCTACCGCAGATCGTGATACAACCAACTCCCGTACCTCAGCCTGATGTTCCTTCCGAGGATACCACCGGTCAACCAGCAGTCGATTTGACTATCCAGCTATTAGGACCGCCTAAACAAAGTAATTTTGATCTCTATCCAGATAATGTCCTCTACTTTACATGGTCGATGAAGCAACCACTAGATGAAGGCCAATTTTTCAACCTAATCCTTGGCCCAGAAGGAACTGAAGGTACATCTCAAGGCTCTGCCAATGTTCCCGCTTCGGGCAGCCAATACCAACTGGTAATAGGCGCCGCCAATATTGTCAGTGAAGTAGGCAACAATTTTTGGAAAATTCAGCTTATTGACGGATCTGGTCAAATATTGTCAGAGTCTGAAAAATGGCCGATACTTCTCAACCGCCGCGGCAGCGAAGATATTGAGCCCACCGCTACCCCTACTCCCACAGTTTCGCCTACAGAGGCGCCGGAAACAGCTCCCTCGCCTACCTCGCTGCCACTTTCCACGCCATTGCCAAGTCCAACTCCCTAGAGACCAACTCCCAAGAAAGAGTCAGCTAGGAATTCGCCTTAAAGCGCTCCCTCAAGATTTGGTTCAAGGTCGGTTGGCCTATTTCCTGGAGATAGTATGTAACTCTACTTGTTGGTTTGTCAATTTTCATGATTCGTCCAAGGTTGACGGGAGTCGCAATTAGAACGAGATCTACGGGAGCTTTATTGATGGTTTCCTCTAGCTCTTTTATTTGTTCCGGTCCATAGCCCATCGCGGGAAGAACGGCGCCAGTGCCCGGGTACTTCTCAAAAGTTTCGGCGATGGATCCAACAGCGAACGGCCGAGGATCAATAATCTGAGCCGCCCCGTTAAAATTCGCAGCCATCACACCTGCGCCATAGGACATTTCACCATGAGTCAATGTAGGACCATCTTCAACTACAAGCACGCGCTTTCCCCTAATTGCCAAAGGATCATCAACGACAATTGGAGACGCGGCCATCACAATTATTGCCCCCGGATTTAAAGCGTTAATGTTTCTTTGTACTTCTAATATTCCTTTGTAGTCAGCCGTATCTACCTTATTTATCACCACCACATCGGCCATTCTCAAATTCGTCTCGCCAGGATGGTATAACTTCTCATGACCGGGGCGATGGGGATCGACTACGACTATATGGAGATCTGGCTTAAAGAATGGTAAATCATTGTTACCGCCATCCCAGACGATGAAATCCGCTTCCTCTTCAACCTTCCTCAAGATAGCTTGGTAATCGATGCCGGAATAAATAATGGCGCCCATTTCGACATATGGTTCATATTCTTCCCTCTCCTCTATTGTGCATTTGAAGCGATTTAAATCATCTTGAGAACCAAATCGCTGCACGACTTGCTCAGAAAGGTTCCCATAAGGCATTGGATGCCTCACAGCTACTACGTGGTCGAATCCTAGTTCTAGTAAATTGTTGACGACATGGCGTGATGTTTGGCTTTTTCCACTGCCGGTTCGCACTGCTCCGACCGAAACAACAGGTTTAACCGACTCTATCATTGTCCTCTTTGGTCCAAGCAATTGAAAATCTGAACCGGCCGCCAGTATCCTTGAACCAAGATGCATAACATGCAGGTGGGACACATCAGAATAAGAAAAGACAACGAGTTGAACATCTTTTTGTTTAATCAATTTTTCGATTTCGCGCTCTGGAAATATTGGAATGCCTTCCGGGTACAAACGACCCGATAGCTCTGGAGGATATCTTCTGCCCTCAATGTTTGGAATTTGCGTTGCCGTAAAGGCAATAACCTCATATTCATCGACA
>BTQB01000075.1:0-9542 GCA_036985655.1 Anaerolineae bacterium
CTCCCCGGTACCTTCTGCAGCGCCACGCTAACGAACTGGTGTTAGTTGATGTCGAATCACCCACTGTGCTGCAGGATCTTGATCTTCCCGAGGATTATGAACGATGGCGGCCTGCCGGTTAATTCTCCTGGATATCAACCTGCTTACTTAAGTTGAGATGTCGATATCCCCGATTCCAATACACCAGCGGGGGATGATCTGCCTTTTGAACGCTACTGGCTATTACTTCACCAATATATATTGTATGGGTTCCAGTTGACATACTCGTCTTAACAATACAATCTAACCAGGCCACCGTATTTTTGAGGATTGGCGCTCCTGTGGCGGCCGTATACCAGACGATATCATCGAAGCGATCTTCATCCTTTGTCCAGGCGAACCTGTTCGATAAATCAGACTGCTCCTGACCAAGGAAATTAACTGCAAACGTAACCTCTTCTGATTCCAGCATGGGGAACGCGCTGTGATTATGATCAATGGCGATCATGATCTGGGGGGGTTTAGGTGATATGGAGGCAAATGCTGAGACAGTCAGTCCATGAATCTGGTCACCAGATTTAATCGTAACGACAGTGACCCCTGACGGAAAATGCCTGAGGACATCGCGAAAGTCTTTAGAAGAAATAGACATAGCTTTTCCTTATTATCAACAAGAATAGGCAGGCAGCCACAGAGTAAATGCTGCGTTATCAGATGGTGCTTAGTTGCTCCATCAGGCCAATTTCAATTGTAGGAATGTTCTTATGACGCCGGCAATATCCGTTAAACTATTTATTTTCTCAGAGAGCGAATGGTGATCAGGACCAATAATAATGGTTGGTACTGGATTACGACTATGCTGGCGATGGTTTTTCTCTTCAATATTGCCGTGATCGCTGGTGATAATCAATAAATCATTGGCTTCGTCCCAATCATCGAGCAATCCGCCAAGGGCCTGATCTATGATCTCAAGATGCTCAACAGCGTCTTCAATTGAACCGCGATGGCCGCTTCGATCACTTGGCCAATGTTCGAAAAAGCTAAAATTGTAGGATCGGGCAATGACAGCGATCTGTTTTCCAGCCTGCCTAAGAGTTAGAATGGGCATGTCCGTGTAGCCTAGATAATCATGCCAGCCCTTTCCTGTAAAGCCCGGGCTTACGGCGCGTCCCTCACGCAGATCATCGGCGTTCATCAACTTTAATCCTGCTGCGGTAGCTGCCAGGGGGACCGAGGAAAGAAGCCGTCTACCGCTCTTGATATTTTCAAAGAAGCCATGGGGATAGGGTGTAATCAAAGCCGCCGTGCCACCCTCAGAGACGACCTCCATAAATAGATTGTTTTCTTTGACTAATTCAGTGACTGCCGGGTTAGGCTTGGGACCAAAATGTTCGCCCACTAACTGGGGGATATTTTTCCCCGTTAGTATAGTAGCCTGACCTGTCGCGCTTTGGGGCCGGCCTTCTGTTTCCAGGTTTGCATCAGTTGGAACTAAGGAAGCTCGTTTTGTTGAAATACGACCGGATTCAGGGCTTTGTTTTTTTATGAACCACTTTGGTCCTAGAAGTTCCGTCAGATTCGATAGATCTGCCTGCAAAAAGGGATTGGTTTCTATATCCGCCGATCCTAAACCGACTCCATCCATGAAGAATATCAGACTGTGTGCGGACAATTTCATGGCTAACCACCCAGATTCGACTGTTCTATCGTCATAGCAAATCTTAAGAATATGGTCCTTTGGACACGGGTTTTTGATTACTTCAAGAAGGTATCGTAAAAGAGAGGTTTCAGACAGGGATCGAAATCTGCCCCGAGGGTAATCTTGTATTCATAGGGGTAAGGTTGATCTGAGACAACCTCAAATTGACTGCTATTTTGACCAAACAACCAACCAACCAGCCATGATAAAGAACCTTTCAAAGTAGCTCCAAAATATTGGACATTTGTGTTGCTCTGCCCTTCAACGGTTTCCGAACTAATAGTTGGATTAAATCCGTACCAGGCCAGATTTTCAGCAGCTAGACGGGCCAATTCTGGGTTACTAGTACCGTTAACAATCTCTACGCTTATCGGTGGACGGGTTGCTCGATTTAGGGCCGGCGGAAGGAAAACATGTTTGAGTGTCTCTTTCATATCATCAAATACAGGCAGCTGAACATTAGGTGAAACACCCTGGGCGACAGGGACGCTCCATGGTTTTAGAAAGCGGGCGATGTAAAGGTGTTGGATGCCATTCCCACGGATTTCTGGGGCAAGGGATACAAATTGTAATAGCCGTCCGATGTCGATATCAGTCTCCACAATATCGCGATAAGTGGCAAAAAGCTCAGGCGCCTGGGTTAGAAGGTTGAGATCGACGCCCTTGTTTAACATAGAACGAAGAAGCTGTTGCTGGCGCCGTCCACGGTCAAAATCACTGGTTGTCTTTCTTGATCGGGCATACCAAAGGGCGAAGTCCCCATCCATCTCATAAATACCTGGCTCCAACGTAAACATCTCCCAGTTATCCTCGACGGTTGGGTCGAGATCGGGTGACTTTAGACGCCAATCGCGCAATCGACAGCTTACAGATACCTCTACCCCGCCAACCAAATCTACCGCTTGTTTGAAACCAGAAAAATCCACCTTGGCATAATAATGGATGGGGATGCCAAAGTTATAGAGGATCGTTTGCTTTAACTGTTCCGGACTCCTAGCCGTGTTGATCCTACCCATCCGCTGTGACGGCGTTATGTAAACATATGTGTCCCTGGGAATGGACAGCATCGAAGCGGTGTTTGTATCGCGGTTGATCCCGACAATAATGATTGTGTCCATATTGGAACCACCGGCATCTGTGCCAATAAGCACCACATTGGTTGTCCCAGGAGGAACTTGAAAAGTTGGTACAGCAGTAGGGATTGCAGTTGGGGCGCCTGTATTAAGCCCACCACTGATTACATATGTAGGGTGCAGTGGAATTAGTTGGGGTAGACTCGTTGGCGTCGGCGACGGAATCGGTGTTCTGGTTGGTTGCGGCGTTGAAGTCGACGTCCTAGATGGTTTTATTGTTTCCTTTGGTTGTGGTGTGCTTGTCTTCTTTGGTTTAGGTGTGTTTGTTGCTGGCAAGGTAGGTGTTTCTGTTGGATCTAACGTTGCAGTCGGTTCTTCGGTCTTGGAAGGTTCTTGAGCGATTACGGCTACTGCCCTGGTCGGTGTGGGCGGTTGGGATGACGCTCCGAACGCTTTTCTTAGAGCAAATAAAGCAATAAGAGAAACGGCAACGAAACCAAATATTAAAACAATCATTCGGAAGGAAGATGAGCGATCTTTTTCCATTTTGAAGTAAACTTCGGCTAGCTAGAGCTTTTCACCAAAGAGGTGTCTGGTTCTACTAAAAATGACAAAACCCAACAGGAAA
This sequence comes from Anaerolineae bacterium, assembly GCA_036985655.1. Taxonomy (GTDB): domain Bacteria; phylum Chloroflexota; class Anaerolineae; order Promineifilales; family Promineifilaceae; genus UBA11865. Next base: position 3,380 of record BTQB01000075.1, read on the forward strand.
AAAACGATTGCTGTAACAAGCGTACGCAGTAGAAAAATTGGGTCCATTGCTACCGGACCATTGCTTCCTGTAGTGCCCCATAAAACTGTCCGGTATCCATCGACAATCGATGCCATGGGATTGATCCAGCGCATTACCACAGCAGGATTAAGAGTAATTCCCAAGACCACTCTTGATTCTCCAAGCCATTCTAAGGGGTAGATGATGGGTGTGAGGAAGAACCAGGCGAGCAGCACGACATCAAGGATCATGATTACATCTCGATAAAAGACGTTAAGGCTGCTCAGGATGAGCACCAAGCCTAATGTGAAGATTATCTGAGTGATTAATATCAGAGGAACCCATACCGCATAAATGGTTAATCCAATGCCAGCGATATACAAAAAAACCACCAAAACACCCAGGGCAATTATGAAGTTGACAAGATTGGCAAAGATGGCTGACGTGGGCAGCAGCTCCCTGGGAAAATAGACCTTTTTTATCAATGACGAGCTGCCCGTCACCGATGTTGTTCCACTCAACATTGAACCGGTGAAGAAGTTCCAAGGAAGCAATCCGACGAGAAAAAAGATTGCATAATGGCGTATGTCTTCCCGTGGAATTAGATTGGCAAATATCAGGCTAAATACCAACATCATCAGCAAAGGATTCAATAGACTCCACAACACCCCGAAGATCGAATCTCGATATTTAACTTTGAGATCGCGGCGGATGAGGTTAGTCAATAGATATCGATATTTGATGATCTCGCCAATATGAATGCGCCAGTTGCTCCAACTAATGTCAGAATCAATTAAATATTCCCTGCTAGATTTACGCTGGATATCCATCAAGTAGTCTAGGTTCAACTAAAAGGTTTCGATCAATTATTTTTACCAACGGATCGATTATATCTGAGTTAAAAGTAATGTGGGAATGGGTGGGGATCTGGTCTTGGAACATGCAGAAACACATAGAGGTTTCTGTCCTGGATGAGTAAATCAACTAAAACAGCTTAAACTATCCCAAAACTTTTTAGGCGTGATCAAGATTGATCAATTGGTTCGTGAAGGACCGTTCGGTATAAGTTCTCAATAGCACTGGCGTGATCTTCTATAGTTCGAACGGGCTGGATACCGGATCGGAGCTTCAATCTTAACTCGGGTTGTTTATATAGCTGCATGAGGGTTCTTTGCAGAGACCTGGCATCTCCTGGAGCCACCAGCAGACCATCATGTTCATCAACAACACGTTCTTGGAGAGCGCCAATCCTCGATGCCACAACCGGCACCCTGGCTGCAAAGGCCTCCTGAACTATTAAAGAAGCTGTCTCGTACCACAACGAGGGCACAACAACTACATCACTTTTAGATAACACAGACCACAACTTCCCGCGATCAATCTGTCCCGGCATTTTAATACCTGGGTGTCTAATCATTTGGCTTAAATCGGCAACATATTGGGGAAAGGCTGAGGTATCTCCATAAATTCCTAGCCAGACATCCTCTTCAGGCATCATGTTGACAGCTTCGATAAGAACGTGCACTCCCTTTTGCCAGGATAGGCCCCCGACATAAGATATATTTAACCGGTTAGCTTGATACTTATGCTCGATCAGCGGCAGTTCAGGCATCCTAATGCCATGGGGGATCACGACCACTTTCTCAGCCAAATCGAAGAATTCGAGATATTTAGCCTTAACGAAGCGGGTGGGGGCGATTAAACGGCGGGCCTTAATCAGCGCTTTCTCTATAACCTTGTTCCTCCAGGCCATCAGCGGTGCAACAGGAGGGGAGAGAGGCTGCAGCGATGGAACTCCAGATCGAACGAGCGCACAGCGGGCGCAATTTAGATACCTGTCCGGACCCGAACAAATAGTTTGGTCATAGTTAGTCAACAGCTGAGCATTGGCGCAAATGAACCAATAATCGTGAAGCGTTACAATAAAGGGGATGTCAGCATCGACAATCTGATCGATTATTTTCAATGGCAAACCAATCAGATGCTCAATATGGACCAGAGCTGGCTTGAATTCTCTTACAGCCCCTACAAATGATTCCAACAGCGACCGGCTGCTGAAGGTAGCTGCAAAAACAGAATGAGCAGTGCGCTGTCCTATGAGTGGGCGATACTCAATGATGCCGTTGGCCAAAACAGGCCGCTCTTTCGTTGGAAGGGATGTCGTCGGTGCAAAGACAGCGACTGCATGACCGGCCAACGCCTGCTGTTCGGCCAGTTCCATCGTATAACGCTCAGTGCCGCCAATAAATTCCGGTGGATACTGATGGACAAGGTGGAGGATTCGCATCAACTCTTAAGGTTGGTCCCCAAAATATGTTGATAATTGGAAAGCACTAGGTCTCCCACTCTGTCCCAATTATAGATCTCAGCCAGCTTCCTCTGCCCATTATTGGCTAACGCCCTTCTCAGATCAGAATCTTGAACCAGCAATTTTATTTTTTTTACAAGAGAACCCACATCACCAAACTCAACCAGGAAACCATCCTCGCCATCAGAAATTACATCAGCGATACCACCCGCCCGGGCGCCTATTACTGGTTTGCCATGGGCCCAAGCCTCAAGAATGACGATTCCAAATGAATCAGTTCGAGAAGGGAGCAACAATAATAGGGTCTTTTCTAATAGTGCATGTTTTCGCTCTTCGGAGACAACACCTACTATTCTCATTGGTCCTTTCCTGTTTCCGTTCTCTTTCTTTAGGAATCGAGAGAGCTCGGCCGTCGGCTGACCCACAATCAGCAGGTTAAGATAGTTTAGATCATCATTGAGCTGCAGCACAGCTTCCATTGCGTGGATGCAGCCTTTGTCATAGCTGTTCCTGCCTATGAACAAAATGTAAGGAGTGTCCGACAGACTTTCTACCCAATCTATAATCTCATTACTTATTGCAGGAATTGGATCTATCCCCGACCCTACGTTTAGAAGGCGACTCGGTTCACAACCATGCCTGACTAATGCTTGTTTTTCAATATTTGTCAGGGTATGGACAGCGCTGGCATCCTTGAGCATGTGAATCTGATGGTCCATGGTTGAATTTCGCGAAACGCGATCTCTACCAGCCACGCCCGTATGAAGAAATGGAGTGACAATAAAAGGTATGGCTTGCTGGCGAGCATAGTGCCAACCGGCTAACATCGCATTTTCCCAGGATAGATTAAAACCGTGAATCAAATCTATGGGCTCGCTAATCTGGTACAGGGCTTCGTAGAAGTATGGCATCTTCGGAACTCGACCGGCCATTTTATTAAGGATTCGAACCTGGCTGCCTGGGAGAGCAGATAAAAGGACCATGATCTTACGCCAGGCTAATAAACCCCGAAATCCCCCGGGCATCCTTTCAATGGGACAACGAATTATTCGAAGGGGGCCATCCTGCTCTATCTGAAAGGAATTAGGGGGACTTTGATCCGGCTGCCACAGATCGGTCTCTTTAACTGCGTTGGAGGTGGCAACCGTCACTATCAGCCCTTTCTGAGCAAGGTTTAAGGCAAGCGAACGTACATAGCGTTCACCACCACCTGGAAATGGCGGAAAAGCAGGTGTTACAAATAGGGCGTGCAACGCAGCCGATTAATTACCTATAAGTGGGGTGAATGTTCGGTAGAAATCACCGACTATCAACCTAACGGAAATAGATTCTTGGGCGTTTTTAACCGCGCCTACTTCCATTGTAGCGTTGATGGTGATATTGCCTAGGATGTATTCGCCTTCTTCTCTCCCGTCCGTTGATATAATCACCGTCGTTTTATCTGACTCAGAGGATGTTACCGTTCCGGATTCTTGGGAGATAGAGAATTCTTGGGGAGTCTCGGCCGTCCATTCGAAGGATCCAGATCCGATATTTTGGATCCTGATGTCTGTCCTGGCAGAACCCTCATTACCTATTTGGTGGAAGAGGACCAGATCATTAGGAGCTACTTTAAGATGGGGCTGAGGGAATTCGCCGGTTCGATTCGGATTGCCCTTAAACATCGGCCAAACTGCTTGATCTGAATTAGCTTGGAGGTCCCAGACATAGAGCTTGCTATTGCTGGCAATGAGCTCCAGACGGCCATCGTTATCAATGTCGGCCACAGCTGGCGTATTTCGAAGGGTTCCGTCAGTGAAATATACCGGGTTTTTATCATAGGGATAATTAGTGCTGGTTAACTGCTTACCATTGCCGTCGACCACATTTACAACCCAGGCCTGGTTGAAGAAGATTTCCATCTTGTCATCCTGGTCGTAATTGGCCAGGATGAGAGTAGAACCGACATCAAAGCCGCCGAGAGCTTTCCCGAATTGGTCAAGCGGGCTCATCGGGAATCCATTGACCAAACTGCCATCGAGATGCCAGGCGTAAAGTTTTTTATCCATAGAGAGCATAACAATTTCGGGTTGAGTGTCCCCAGCAATATCGCCTATTGCGGGGGAGGCCGGTGTTGCTCCACCCACCACTTTGCCTGAGACAGTGCCCCCTTGAGTAGCCGTTGTCCAACCGGGTAGGTCATTACCAACGCCGTCTTTTCCATACACCTTGAAGCCGTTGGTCGGATGATCGGGGCTGTTATTATAATAGAAGGTGCCGGTGCCGAAGAACATCTCTGATCGTCCGTCACCATCGACGTCCATTACAGCAGGTGTGGACTGAACAGCTTCTAACAAGTAATATGGAAATCCGGGCGCCACTTTTCCAAAGCGGTCAAATACGTATATTGAGCCGCCACAATATCCTGGGGCCCAGCCCGCTGGAAGTTGGTATGGGCATGTCCACCCACGGGCATCCCCACCCCATCGAGCATCAAAGTTACCTTCGTCCGTTCCAATAATTATCTCCATGTAGCCGTCGTTATTTAGATCAGTTAGCGTCGGAGAACCCCAGATAGAATCAGCGAGACGGCCGGAAAGATTACCCCAAGTAGGGAACCTGATCCGGTGGTTGCTATCAGGGGGGAATCCTGGCAGGAGTGATCCATTATGATCCCAGGCATATAGTCGACCATCGAATCCGGCGGCGACAATTTCCATGTCTCCATCCCTATCCAGATCCCCAAGAGCTGGAGTTGAATAGATCGTATCCGGGCAGCCGTCCTGGTTGTAATCGAAAGATAGACGAGGCCAACCGTCCTCTACATTCCCAAAATGATCGAGGACTATAACGCCGCCCTTTGTACAAACGTTGGCAGCAAGAGATCCTGTACCGACGACTATCTCAGGCTTGTTATCTCCATCAATGTCGGCTGCAGAAGGAGAGGAGTGAATTTCTTGCTTTCCTGCATTCATACCAAAAGCGGGGGCCACATCCGTATCCCATAGGAGGGCGCCATCATTGTTGAAGGCGACAACGTGCCCGTTATTCGTTGCCACCACGATGTCTAACAATTGATCATTGTTTAGATCAATAATAAGTGGTGAGCTAGAGTGGCAATTCGTATCCTGGGAATTTGGGCAAAAATCTGAAGGAAGATCTCTGGTCCACTTGGTTGGTTGGAGGCTGTTAGACTCAGCAAAGGCTGAATCGTTTCCGTTGGCTCCCATCAGTGAAGCAAGGATTAGGATAAGAATAAATGCTATTACATTTTGCCAAATAGATTTGGCAGGAAAGATTAATTTAATTTTTTTCATGAAGGTTTTTGATGTCATCCTTCTGCATAGACGATGATCGGCTTAAAGTGGATTGTTGCGCCGGGGATTCAACGAAATCCACTCCGGATCACAGCCTTCACGACTGCTCTCAGTATAGGGGTGACGCTAAGGGCTCCTCAATGGGAATAGAGTTATGGGAAGGAAGTCACGTTGGTGGGATTTCTAGGGGTAATTTGGGCGTCCTTGCGGCCGTAATGTTCAGGTGAATGTAACGTTAAAAAAACAGCAACTTTACAATAACAAGACCTCGAGTTAATTATCAAGAATATTTTGCCTGAATATGGAAATCCAAGGATATTGTCATAAGCAAATAATTGGGTGAAAAAACCGCACTTTTGCAATGGCATATTTAATGATTGATGGAGCCATAAAGGGCTGGTAAATAGAAATATCAAACTGTGTTCAAATATTCTTCAGGCGATCACGATTAATGCATTGCACAATTCATTGATTTGGATGAACTTTCAAGTCCTCGACGAGAACTTAGGTATCGCAAAGGAGTTCAGCTGACTTTGGGAAGGTCCTCAGGAGAAGGTCT
>BTQB01000076.1:0-9454 GCA_036985655.1 Anaerolineae bacterium
GTGGAACGTTCAACGTTCCACCACACGCGCTAGAAGAAAACGAAGGTCGCTGCTCTTGGTCGCAGCGTCTTGAGCCTCTTCTGCTCCTTCACGGATGACCGTTAAGATCGTTCCTTCAACAGGACGCATCACACCCTTGTAGGCCGTATCAGCCGAATCCTGAAAAGCAACTGCTAAATCCTCTACATTGAATGTCTCTTTGTCCTTCAGGCCCCGGGCTAACCCGCGCCATATTTGGCTTAATATCACCCCTGAATTACCTCGGGCACCCATTAAAGCGCCGTGGGAGAGCTCCTGGGCAACCTTGCCTACATGATCCTCTTCAATGTCCTGGATACGACCATACGCTGCTCGCATTGTGAGCAACATGTTCGTACCTGTATCACCATCAGGGACAGGAAACACATTTAAATCATTCACCAGTTTGTGGTTTTGATCGAGAGCAGCCAGCCCGGCTTTTATCATGTTGCGCAGCTGCTGACCATTACAAGTGAGCCATTTCTCACCTGGTGTTTTTACCTGGTTTGTTACCGTCTCAGACACTTATCCTCCTTCTTATTAAGACTTGCTGTCGCTGAGACGTAATCCGTGAACAAAAACATTAACCGCTCTTACAGGTATGCCGATTGCTTTTTCTACATGAAATTTAACTGTGTTTTGGATGCTTTCGGCTACGACGCGTATTCGAGTTCCATATTCGACGATCACATAGACGTCGATTACTATTTCACCTTCCTCTACACTGACATCAATGCCTTTCCGGTTATCACGGGACAAGATATTTGAGATACCATTAACCAAATTCTTATTAGCCATGCCAACAACGCCATAACATTGGTTTACAGCTTGGTTGGCAATAGTTGCTACCGCGGCTCTTGATATATCTATCCTTCCGAATACCTCATCTTTCTTGGGCATATTGTACTCCTTGATCTTGCATGAAGTTGGCTACCCCCTTATAATATCTCAACTTGTTCGTTTTGAAATCGAGCGACCCCAGATGCGGTCGCTTTTAGTTTGCCTGCTTGAGGTTTGATTATGGCTAAATGCGAAATTTGTGGCAAGGGACCACAATTTGGACACAATGTTAGCTTCTCGATGAAGCATACAAAACGTCAGTTCCGGCCGAACATTCAAAGGGCCACCTTTTATGAAGGTGGGCGAAAAATTCGGAAACATGTGTGTACCCGCTGCTTGAAGACCTATAACAAGGCCGCTTAAATCCATTCTGATCAATATTTTTTCAACCAACGTTGTTCGGCGCGAACACCAGCCATTTGGCTGGTATTTTTTTGGATAATAGGGAAGTACATAGAGATTAAAGTGTCACCTTCTCAGTTAGCAGGCTGGTGAATACTGACTCAGCCCCGGCTACATGCAGAGAATCACGCACCACGTCTTCGCGAGACTTTTCGACTAAGGTGATCATATTACCTCCACGACCGCCGCCACTCATTTTAGCTCCAAGAGCGCCAGCCGTCATGGCCGCAAAAACCAATTTGTCAAGCTCCTTTGAAGAGACTCTCATCTGCACAAGCAGTTTATGATTTTCATTCATTAGCTGGCCGAGTTGTTGCTCATCCCCAGCCCTAATCGCCTCCTTTGCAGCTTGGGCGATACGGCCACAGCTGTCGAAGATCTGTTCATAATACCCTTTCTCTGCCAGCCATTGGCGACGAACATCATCGACAACCTCTTTTGTGGAACTGGCAATTCCGCTATCAGCTATTAGGAAAAGCATTTCTCTATTGATCGCCAGGGTTTCAATATGATTCTTGGGTTGTTGGCGGACGAAGTAAACAGGCTGTTCGTAGACAACACAAGTATTGTCAATCCCGCTCGGGGTTCCATGCAGCATTTTTTCAACTTTGTAAGTTAACTTCGATATGTTCTCGTTGTTATTTAGGTTAGCAAGATCCAGATGTTGGGCCAGGGCTCGAATCACAGCCGCCGCCATAGCTGCTCCACTGCCAAGACCACTGGCGATAGGGATCTCGCTTTTTACTGATATTTTCAGATCAGGTGGGCTTTCTAAGTTAGCTGCCTCTAGAAGCACCCGTACTGCTCTTGCGAAGGGATCGTCATCTCCTGCTTCTAGCAACCAATAATCACGATTAAGATCTGGCGCTGATAGGCGAACGCCGCCGGAAGATGAATCTTTTACTTGAGCCGTCGCTCTGAGACAGGTTACAGGCGCAGCGATGGCTGGCCGCCCGTAGACCACAGCATGTTCGCCAAATAAGATAATCTTTCCAGGAGCCGTTACCCGAGTAACTTTCATGGCACACGATTTGTTTTTTCTGTGAACTCTCTAACTGACACTGTTAGGGAATGATATACAAGACTAGAAACACCACCACAGCCCATAATATCATCGATGCCTGCATCGGCCGGTCACGTAGGAATATCTCTTCTGGCGCCCCACCCTCGTGGCGGACATGAATCAAAAATAAATACCGGAAAACACCGTAAAGCACAAATGGGATAGTTAACATCATCAAATTATTCTCCGGAAGCCCCACAGCCAAGAATGTATATAGACTGTAGGCCACGACTGCGCTCGTTGTTACGATGGCATTCAGCCTGTCGATCAGATCAATTGTGTACTCGTTCAGAATCGACCGGTGGTTACCTGCCTCAGCCCCCATTAGGATTAATTCCTGCCGCCGCTTTCCAAGGGCGATAAAAAGGGCCAGAAAGCCAGTACATACATATAGCCAGGGCGAAAACCTTTCCACATTTATGACCGCCACACCAGCGGCAACTCGAAGAACAAAGCCAGCTGAAACAGTTAGGACGTCTAATAAGACGACATTCTTTAGATAAAAGGAATAGACAACCTGGACTAAAAAATATACCAATAAAACGGCGCCGAAGGCCACAGAAAGATAAAACCCGGCGATTAAAGTGCCGACTATTAAGATAGCTGCAGTCACGCTTGCCGTCATCGGGTTCAATCCACCAGATGCCAACGGCCGGTTCTTCTTCGTCGGATGCTGCCGGTCATTTTCTATATCAATCAGGTCATTCATGATATAGACGGCACCTGACATTAAGCAAAGAAGAACGAAAGCCGCCGTTGTTCTCAGAAAACTTTCAGGATCAATTAGTTTGTTGTCAAAGAATATGGGAGCGTATACGAGCCCGTTTTTTAGCCACTGACGCGGCCGCATTGTTATCAGAATTGCTTGAATCATAAATCTAAGCCAACTATTAAGTACCATGGATTATACCCATGAATCAAAGATGGATAAATCCCTTGTGACTTATATAACCTTTAGAAACGGATTTTGTTGTCTCGAGCAAGTTGAAGACAATCTTGATAAGAGTTTAAAATCTAGTATCATTTCCAGCATTGTATTTATTGGCGGAGGTTCTAATTACCAGACTGCCAGCAGTAGACTAAAGCGCAAAGAAGCGGCCTTATACGACATAACGGCCGATTAAACGAGCCGCAAAGGAGACCACAGTTGGCTCACGTATCCCATAAGTTATCTAATGCCTTTGAGGGCGCATTGGCCGGGGGTGGCGACCCGGCAACTTCCCCCCTCTATGTCTTCGGTCCATTCCTCCGGCTCATAGTCGTTGCCGGTGTAGCCCAGATAACATTTGGCGCCAGTATTTGGCTTGTTATCTTAACGGTTGCCCTGGTCTCTGCCATGTATCGCCTGGTGATGATATGGGTCATCGACGGAAGCGGCGGAAGCGGGCTGACCGAAGAGGAGTTTGGTGGTTGGGCGGTAAAAATCAATGCGGGAATCACCTTTTTGGAGTACACGCTCACTTTCTTAGTGAGCATGGCTGCATTGGTGACCTTTATCGCAGACCGTATCCCAGTCCTAAACGAACCATTCCTAGGATTTCAATATCGGACATTTGTCGCAATTTTCCTAAGTATAGGCACAGGCTGGTTAGTCAATAGGGGACCAAAAATGGCCGCCAGAGCATTTGGGCCAGCGACAGCCGGGGTCTTATTGCTGCTCTGGATCATGATCATCAGCACCATAATCAAGTTTGGATTTAAATTACCAAATTTTAATCTTGAAGCCTTCAGCTCGGAAAATCTTCAATTCACACTCGGCGGCTACGTTCGCATCCTGGCTCTGATGACGGGTATTGAGATCTTCGCCAACCTGGTGGCGGCCTACGACGGTAAACCTAGAGAAAAAAGCCGGAAGGCCTTTTACAGCCTGTTGATTATTATGGGTACGACCTCGCTGACCATGCTAATTGTAGGACCAGCCATCGCTAAACTCTCCGATCCAACCAATGAAACAGTTTCCGTCTTTACCCAAACAATGGATCAATTATTGCCTGAACCCCTGGCCTTAGTTGGAACGATTGTTGGTGTTGCTGTCCTCTTATCTGCTTCCGCTGCAAGCGCCCAGGGGTTACAGAACCTGGCCCTGGGACTAAAATTGAGACATTATGTCCCCACCTTTTTAGGCCAACGGAATATTTACGGTGTTGCTGATAAGCCTGTTTGGATTGAAGTAGCGGTCGTTTCACTAAGCTTTCTGTTGCTTGGGACCAGTGAGGAGACTTATTTAGCTGTTTATGCGGCTGGCGTTTTCATCCTCTTGAGCATGACGGGTTGGGCGGTTTCGAAACGACTAATTAGATTTTTAGGAACTAAATATGAGTGGCGGACGGCCGGCGCTCTGGCTGGGACCGTAATTGCTGCGCTGCTTACAACCGTTGCCACGATTATAATATTCTACGAGCGATTTTCTGAAGGGGCCTGGTCCTATTTCATCCTTTTGCCTGCCCTATATTTCCTCTTTTCATATTTTCGAACCAGGTTGGGCGAGCCGACTCCTTTTGAGGAGAGACTTGGTCTATTGGTAAAGGAAAGCAAGCATTTACTGTTTTCTGAATCTACCAGAGGTGCCAGCCTAAATCAGGTCATGATTGCCCTTGACGGATCTGGCTTTTCTGAAACGGCTCTCCCCGCTGCTATATCCCTTTGCCGATCCAATGGCGCAAATTTGACATTGCTGTCAGTAAATGGCCAGGAAAAAAGAATAACAAACAAAGCAGCCAATAAGAGCCCCAGAGGCGAAAAGCGACATAAAAAAAATGGGCATGAGGCAACCCTCAGCTATCTGGCGGAGATTTCCAAGACCCTGGAAAGGGATAATATCAAATCCCAATTCGTTGTTGGCGCTGGAGACATCGCTGACGAGATTAGCAGGCAAGCTCAAGAAAGAGCGGTGGATGTGTTAGTTATGAGCACTCATGGGCATACTGGCGCTAAACGCTTGCTGACGGGAAGTATTGCTAACAATGTAACGCAGCAAACCACTATACCTCTGCTATTAGTCAGACCTAATAATCAAGAAAATCCAACATCGTGTTCGTATAAAAAATTGTTAGTGGCGATGGGCGGATCGAAAGTTTCCGAATATATACTTCCTTATGTTAAAACTATGGCCAGGGCCTTTGATAGTGAGGTTATCTTGTTGTCGGTTCCCGAAGATCTTGAATCGCCGAATCAGCTTGAATTTATCACTCACTACCTGGAAGATGTGGCAGCTGCTCTAAACGGCGACGGGCTAAAAGCAAAATTTGTCGTTGACGGCACCGATCCTGCCAGGATGATCACAGAATTAGCCGAGGTGGAGTCGGTTGATTTGATTATGATGGCTACACATGGTCGTGGGCGTATGGATCGTCTCATGTTGGGCAGTGTGGCTGATATAGTGATAAAAAAGGCCAGATGTCCGGTTTTCCTCGTACCGGTTCATGATCAGCCTTAAACGGCGATCTTTCTCCTCCTTGCCATCCATTCTCAATAGCTGTGCCCTTTTATGGAAAATAACTAGAAATGGATCACGCTGAACAGATTGGCCATATCCTTGAGCTAGGTCCAAAACAGGTTAGCTCGGCGATAAGACTCCTCGATCTAGGAAATACCTTGCCCTTTATTTCTCGCTATCGAAAGGAAGCAACCTCTGGCTTAGATGAAGAGCAGTTAAGGCAAATATTCGGTGAGCTTGAGAGACTCCGATCTTTGGATAACCGGCGCAACGTAATCGTCGCTTCGATTGAAAAACAAGAGAAACTCACCCCCGAGTTGAAAAAGATGCTACAAGAGGCCAATAATTTGAGCCTCTTAGAGGATCTTTACCTCCCATATAAGCCAAAACGTCGCACCCGGGGCAGCGTTGCCCGGCAACAAGGGCTTGAAGGCCTGGCGAAAGTTATTATCAAGCAGCCTATCAATCGTCAATTGCCTGAGGCGGCTGCCGCTCCTTATATAAATGAAAAAGTACATAATGTAGAAGCTGCATTAGCGGGCTCACGGGACATCATCGCAGAAGATATTAGCGACAATCCCCAAATACGTCAGGAGCTTCGCAGGAAAGCTCTGCGCTGGAGCAAGTTATCCGCGGAAAAAGTGAAAGCGGCCGATGATACTCGCGGTGTCTATAGAACTTATTATGAGTTCCAGGGCAGCGTAAACAAGATCCGTCCACACCAGATATTGGCTATCAACAGGGGGGAGAAAGAAAAGATACTCAGGGTAAAGGTTGCCATACCCGAACGGGATTGGCGAAATGCAATAGGGGCCGTTTTTCGTGTTGACGGCCGTTCTCCTTTGTCAAAACAAATGATGATGGCTATTGATGACGGCGCAAAGCGGCTTCTGCTGCCAGCTATTGAACGTGATGTTCGCCGATGGTTAACAGAGAAATCAGAAGAACATGCTATCAGCGTTTTCGCCAATAACCTCCGGGGACTGTTAAACCAGCCACCCTTGGTGGGCTTTACATTACTAGGCATCGATCCAGGGTACAGGACAGGCTGTAAAGTCGCAGTTGTAGATCCAACCGGGAAACTAATGGCAACGACCACAATTTACCTGGCCATCGTAGGTGGGAAAGATCCAACAGCCACAAAAAACCTCGTAAAGCTAATAAAAAAACATGAGGTCAAGCTAATTGCGATCGGAAACGGAACAGGTTCACGGGAGACAGAAGAGTTGGTTGCGGCCCTCATAACGGAACAAGACGTGGACTGTAAATACCTCATAGCTAACGAAGCGGGCGCGAGTGTTTATAGTGCAAGTGCGCTAGCAAGGGAGGAACTACCGGGCTTGGATGTAGCCTTGCGAGGAGCAGTTTCCATTGCCCGGCGGGTACAAGACCCGCTAGCGGAGCTGGTAAAGATTGATCCAAAATCAATTGGGGTTGGCCTTTACCAACACGATGTAAACCAAAATCACTTGAACCGTACTTTGACCGGGGTCGTCGAAAGCGTGGTAAATCAAGTCGGCGTTGATATTAATACAGCATCATCATCTTTGTTGAACTATGTATCAGGAATAGGCTCGAAATTGGCGGGCAGCATCGTATCCTACCGGGATACAAACGGGCCGTTCCTTAATCGACAATCGATTCGCCGCGTTCCGGGAATGGGACCGAAATCGTTTGAGCAGTCGGCGGGCTTCCTGCGTATACGGAATGGCGCTGAGCCACTTGATTCCAGTGCGATACATCCTGAAAGCTATAAAATCGCGAAATCCGTTCTGGGGAAGGCAAAATGCAGCATGGAAATGCCATTGGAGGATAGGAAGGAGGCCCTTCATCGCTGGTCGAAGGGCGACAGCATTGAAAATCTGGCATTATCTCTTCAATCAGGGGTGCCAACATTGCAGGATATTTTGGAGCAATTGATTCAACCTGGGCGAGATCCCCGGGAAGATTTTCCGGCGCCATTACTGCGGATGGATATTCTAAAAATCGAAGATTTGAAACCGGGGATGAAATTAAGTGGCACAGTTCGAAATGTGGTTGATTTTGGCGCTTTTGTCGACATTGGACTCAAGGAAGATGGCTTGCTTCACCGTAGCCAGTGGCCCGTGGGCCAGCGTCCTGCTGTCGGTGATGTAATAGAAGTTGGCATCATCAAGCTGGAGCCTGAGCGTGGGCGTATCTCCCTTAGTTGGTCATAATGCGACAATTTTCAGGACGAAATGGTGAAAGACGGCTGATCCTTATCTTCATGTTCTGAATCCATGAGATAATAATATGAAACGGTCTTTCGAGGAACCTCAATCTTCCGTGCTTTGGTAAAATCTCTATTATGACTAAGCAAGAATTTGAAAAGCTGGTGGCCGAGGCCCTGGACAACCTTCCCCAATATTTTCAGGAAAAGATGAATAACGTGGAAGTGTTAATCCTGCCCTGGCCAAGCCCCAATGAGCTTGAAAGGGCTGGAGTAAAACCAAGTCACACGCTGCTGGGGCTTTACAGCGGTATCCCGCTCACTTCCAGAAGCCATAATTATGCCCTGGTCCCACCAGACACAATCACACTTTACCAACGGCCGATCGAATATACAGCCAAAGCGCCTGAACGAATTCCAGAATTGGTTCGAAGGACTGTTATTCACGAAATAGCCCATCACTTTGGAATTAGTGACGAACGGCTTAGAGAGCTCGGAGCTTATTAGGTTCGAAAGAGGAATCTTGGTGATTAGTTTAAGTATTGCGACAGAATTGAAGGCTTGTGGATTGGTATGGGAGCCATCTTTGCACGACTTCTTTGCTATCCCTGATAGTGATTTAGATAATCGAATTTTCGTGGTTAGCGATATGATGATTGACTTCCACCAGCTATTCGGACGGCAGATCATCACCTTCAACGGGGCAGTGGAGTGGTCGTTAGACAACATTATGATGGCCGATGCTGTCTGGATGCCAACTGAGTCTCAGCTGCGGGAGCTTGTTCAGGGCAGGCTGCTGCACGAGTCCGATCCATCAATTCAACTTCTGGCTCACGGAAACAAATATCACTGCAAATTTACGTCCGGAGAGTCGACCGCCATATTTGAAGCAGCTGACGCCAGTGACGCTTATGGAATGGCCTTGTTGCAGTTTTTACAGGAACAATAGTTTGGTCCACAAGCCAACAATTCAGATTATTTTTTAGGGTTTTAAGGCTCTACCGGGTACCCGGCCGCTCGCTACTCCAATATCCCACCGCTCATATTCGATATATTGTCGCGTCCATTCTCTCTCAAATATTGAGCTGCCGGGCCACTGCAGTTGCCACTCCTGCAAGTAACAATAACTTGCTTCTCAGTAGGGATCTGGTCTAAATTAGCAGCTACCTCCCCCATGGGTAACAAGGTAGTGCACCCCAAAACCTGTACCCATTTTTCAGGTTTTAGTATGGTCCTTAAGGACAGTTCTTACAATAATTGTTCCTTTTCGACATTGTTCAACCAGCGCTTCAGTCCTTTACTGCAGTAATTGTGTGGACGTCAACCTCTTCGGCTAGTTCAAGCGGTCCTGTCTCATCAGCAACAGCAACCGGCGCAGAAGTTGCCCCTCCACCACACGCAGCCAGGGACAAAAGGATAATAATAAGTAGTAACTCAACAGGGACCGAAGAAGACCTATCCTCCAATTAATTTTTTTAGGGAGGTGAATGAACCGATTAAACCA
>BTQB01000077.1:0-9338 GCA_036985655.1 Anaerolineae bacterium
GGGAAACTAATTAGTCCTTCTCCTACCCCTGAAATTGATATTGCCTTAAATTGTCAACCCGTATAACAAAGCCGTCTTGTCCTGAGCCTGCCGAACGGCTTGCCCTGAGCCTGCCGAACGGCTTGCCCTGAGCCTGCCGAACGGCTTGCCCTGAGCCTGCCGAACAGCCTGCCCTGAGCCTGCCGAACGGGGGAGGGAATCCTACGAGGACTTGGGTTATTTTATGGATTTCCCTTTTCGTTCGAAATGACAATTCCTTCACCGTCATTCCGACCCCAAGTCTGAAAAGAGCCTACATCGAGTTTAACAAAGGGGGAGGAATCCATACGGCCTTCAGAGTCATTATGGATTTCTCTCTTCGTTCGAAGCAAACACCTCACTATCATTCCGAGATTTCTCCATTTGACATTGCCGATAAAATTCGAAAATCATCTCGATGAACATTATATGCGCGTTTATATATAGAAAACAACGGCCGATAGATTTCCTTCTTTGAATTATCTGGCTTGACCGGTGGACCATATTGCCTCCATCGATTTACGGCCTCATTGAGATCAATTAACCCAACCCCTGATGCAGCTAACATGGCCGCTCCCAGAGCGGACTGATCTTCGACCATCAGTGGTGTAACTGGCAGTCCAAAAAGGTCAGCGAAAATTTGCTGCCAGAGCCCGCTTCTTGCCCCGCCTCCAGCAAGAATTATCGAATTCGGCCTGATCCCCAGATCGAACAGGGAGGAGAAAGCGTGGTAACAGGCAAAGGCCACGCCCTCCATAACTGCCCGGATTAGTTCAGATCGGCCGTGACCGGATGTCAGCCCTAGAAATATGCCTCTGGCTTGAGGATCCATGTGAGGCGTCCTCTCGCCCGACAGGTAAGGCAGAAATATTAAACCTCGAGCGCCAGCAGGCGACTCTGCCCCCCATTCCGTCATTTTTTGGTAGGCCTGAGATCCTTCCAAGCGCAGCAGCTTATCCCGCAGCCAGCGTAATGAAAGGCCGGCCGATAAGATAGCCGCCATAAGATACCAGGCCTGGCGGCCGTCTTCTCGCTCCAATGCGCTGCAAAAAGTATGGACCCGTCCGGAGGTATCCAGGATTACCTGGCTAATTGGAACGATGAGCTGACCCCCACTGCTGATGGTTATTAACAACGCTTTTTCATCGCTGATTCCTGCACCCAATATAGAGCAGGCCGTATCGGCCGCGCCTGCTATCACCGGGGTGCCTGCCGGTATGTTTAGCTCTTCAGCCGGTGCCTCCTGCAAATAGCCACATATCTCCCTCGATCCTCGAATCGGCGGCAGCAAGGCCGCGTCGATATTTAGCTTCTCCAGGATCTCCTGGGACCACTCTCGTCGATGAACATTCAACAACAAGGTTCCTGATCCATCACTCGGCTCAGAGAATTTTTCCCCCGTCAGCCGCCATCGCAGCCAATCCTTAGGCGTCAATATGCTCTTAACCTTGGACCATATCTCAGGCTCTTCTTGTTGAAACCAGCGAACCGTCGAGGCCTGAAATCCGGTAAAAATGGAACTGCCGGCGATATTGATTAGCCCTTGCAGCCCGAACAAGGTCGTAATCTCCTTGACCTGGGACTGGCTGCGTTGATCTGGCCATATAACAGCTGGAGCGAGCAAGCGGCCGCTCTCATCTAATAAAACCGTCCCGTGCATTTGTCCGGACAGGCCAACGGCCACGATGTGATGTTGTTCAGGGGATAGATTCGATACCACCTTCCTGACCGCTGAGGTGACGCCGTTCCACCAATCAGCCGGATCCTGCTCTGCGTATCCGCTTTGGGGCCGGTGAATTGGATAGCCGGCTTCCACCTTGCTGGCGATTTTGCCATCGAAATCTACAGCCAAGACCTTTGATGAAGATGTGCCCAGGTCGATGGCTAACAGGAATTCCCTCATTCACTTCCCTAAAACAAGATTATCAGGCTGGTCATACCAAGTATGAGGATTAATCCAAACAGTGCCACCATCGACCACTGGCCTTTTTGAGCGAAATAGCCCGGGCTGACTATAACTGTATATGCCAACATGCCAAGCGCTATTAAGTAGGTATTGGTGCCCCATGTTTGACCTGCTAGCAGGCCGATACCGGCTGCAATAAGGAGCGCGGCCGTACTAGACTCACCAGCCAGGTGAAACCATATTCTGTAAGGTTCTGTCTCGAACTCAGGTACCTGTTTACGAATAAGTGAAACCGCCCACTGCCCGAACATGCTCAAACCCACAACAATGGCAAAGATTCCTGGGTATATCATTTCCCCTCCTTTACTGGTTGATTCTTTGCAGATATTGCCGCCTGCAGCGACCGCATCATCGGTTAATTTAGCAGGGTGTATGGTCACTTAAATTCTATCAAATAGCTCTACTGAAAAAACATAGATAATGCCGATATCACAGGTTTTTCCTTCGAGTATCTTTAGATTTTGCGGCTTGGCGTCTTTGCGTGAGCTTTAACGAGCAACCCACGTGCCAATACCTTTCTCAACAGCCCGCTGGAATATCGTTGGCGCGACCGCCATATCATCCATTGCCAGCCCAAGATTGGCGGTCATCGTCCGTTCATTAGCTGATTCCCGCCCCTTTTTCTCGCCAATTACTAATTCGCCGAGATCGGCGTATATCGGGGGGATATCTTGGAAGTAGCCCACCTGTTGGTAGTGACGGAGCTGGTCAATATCGTCGGTGCAAAATTTATCCACTTCTCCCATGGCCTCAGGATGCCAGTACGAATCGAAATCAACCAGTGAGGCGAATGCTCCCTCCTGCAGCCAGCCCGCCTGGATAGTTCGATGGGGTACTTTCAGGATAGGGCCGGCAGTAATAACGAGATGGCTTTTTGATACGGCATCCCTAGGATTATTGAGGACCTCCACATCCAGGCTGAATCGACTTCTTATCTCGGCCGCAAAGGATTCTGCCGCCTCATGATTAAGGTCATAAGCAAGAACTTTCGTCAGCGGGAAAAGAACATCCATGGCTTCCGTGTGCGTTCTCCCTTGGACACCACAACCCAACACGCCCAAGACCGACGAATCAGGCTGGGCCAATCGCTTGGCTGCCACTGCCGTTGCCGCGGCCGTCCGCATTCCCGTTATCCAAACGCAGTCCATTACCGAAAGTGGCAGGCCAGTCTCTGGATCATTCAGAACGAGCAGCCCTGTAATATAGGGCAGTCCCCGCTTGGAATTCTCTGGAAATCCGCTAACCCACTTGATCCCCGCTGCATTCATGCCAGGGATGTAGGCCGGCATTGCATGGATAAAATTATCGCTTCCTCCTGGATGGATGCCCGGTTTCGGCGGCATCTCTACCTTTCCTTCACCCTTTTCCCGAAAGGCAACCTCCAGCAGATCAATCGTCTCAGCCATAGTCAGACCAACTTCGACTACATCAGCTTGAGACAAGTACAGTATATCATCTCGAACCATCTCCCTACCTCCAATTAAATCCATAATATTCCGGGACTTTAGACTAAATTCAGGCCTGCATCCCAACATCCATTCTAATATCCGCAATATTTGCCAAAAAATTAAGCCAATTTTGTATGCCTAACTTTAAGCCAGTTGCTCTATCAGAGCCAGATACTCTATCAGAGCCAGATACTCTATCAGCTTAACTCGTCTCAGGAAAGTGCTCTGCTCCATCGCATAAAACTAATACTATTAAGATCATTATTATCTGTCTTACTCTTGATGACAAGCGCCAACCCATGATCTTTGTCACCTTTGTATATGACATCTGTCAGTTGAATAAATTCATAATCGAGATAAAATTTTATGGTATACCGTAAAATTTCATGTCAAATATGTATGATTGACCATAACATAGAGAAGATGAGCGAAAGTGAGGAGATGTATCTCATCACGATTGCTCACCTTGTAGAGGAAGGGGTTAGCGAACCAATCGCCATTTCAAGATTGGCCGGTGAAATGTCAATTCAGCCAGTTTCCACAAACCAGATGGTCCATAAACTTGGTGAAGAGGGTCTGGTTACCTATCTTCCATACAAAGGGGTCAAACTCACTCCCAAAGGGAATAAGATCGCCTCTAGTGTCATCAGGCGTCGCCGGTTATGGGAGCTGTTTCTTGTAGAGCAGTTACAAATAGCGCCCAGTGAAGCTGATGACCTGGCCTGTCGTTTTGAGCACATTACGCCTAAATCAGTAATTCAGAAGCTGGATGACTTTCTCGGCCATCCTTCTTTCAATTCTCAAGGATCACCCATCCCCATGGACAACAGTGATGAAAAACAGAAGGATGTCCAACCTCTGATAAAATATCCGATCGGCCAGATTGGCGAAGTGGTCTGTGTGGATTCAGATCCAGTAACCAAATCATTCTTGTACTCAGTGGGTTTGAAGCCTGGCGCCCATGTGTGTCCCCAGGCTTTGAGTGATGGTGGTCCGTTATTGTTGAAGATCGGTAGCCAGCATCTTTACCTGGCATCAGAAGTAATCAATGGTGTCTTGGTCAAATCTGTGAGCGATGGTAGGCGCTAATTAAGGAGATAGTTGTGGAAGCATTTGTGATTACATTGCGCGAAGGAGTGGAAGCAGCTCTGATAATAGGCATAATCATTATCTACCTGAACCGTACAAACAGGCCCGAACTCCATCGCTGGGTTTTTGCTGGCTTGGGATTAGCCATCTTGGCCAGCTTCCTGGGCGCCTTCGGCTTCAGTAGAATTGGACTAAACCCTGAAAGCGCAATGTTTGAGGGGGTGCTATACGCGGTTGCCGCTTTGCTCGTGGTTAGCCTGGTCGTTTGGATGTGGCGGGCATCGCGAAGTATGAAAAGCGTGATCGAAGGTAGGTTAGATAAATTAACCGCTTCAAACAGCCAGCGGTATGGTTATGGCCTATTGATCTTTGTTTTCTTCATGGTCTTCCGCGAGGGGATCGAGACCATTCTATTCCTGGCTGCGCTTTCGCTGACCCGGACACCTGATCTTGTAGGATTGATTGGCGGTCTAATTGGGCTGGTCTTGGCCGTATTATTTGGCGTCCTCTTTATTCGTGGCAGCTTGCGGGTAAATTTGCGTTGGTTTTTCGCGGTTACTAGTTTCGTATTGCTGGTTTTGGCTGTCCGCCTGGCGGCCGGCAGCCTGCATGAATTCTACGAAGCTGGTGTGCTCCCTCTCCCGCTGCTGGTTGAAGAAGTTGTTGAATTGGTTACAGACAAACGATCATCGACCCTGATTCTAATCGCTCTTGTTGCACTACCCGTGTTGACCATGCTGCCTAAGAGCTGGCTTAAGCCTTTCACCGGTAAGGTTGTTCGTTGATTGCCTGAAACCAACAGCCTAGGTTAAATTACCGGCGTCGATGGCTCCTCTTCTAGCATTATATCCGGTAGGCTCCTATCACCCTTCCCCCTAAGCCGGGCAATCCAGCGGTTTTGCTCATCCGCTTCAAAAACCAATTCTTTAAGAATCATGGTGACCGGAACGCCCAATATCGCTCCCATGGGTCCTAAAACTGCTGTCCAGATGGTAATTGAGAAGATGATCATTATCGTGGCCAGGTCGAGGCCCTCCCCCATAAATTTAGGTTTAAGAACTTCGTCAGCAAAGCCGTTGATTAAGATAATCCCCACAAAGACAATGAGCGCCGCCAGTGGGCCAGACTCCAACCAGACTAATATCGTCGGTGGTACAGCCGCTAACCAAAATCCGATTACTGGAATATAGCTCAACAAGAAGGCCAGGATGCCCCAAAGCAGGGGTAAGGGGACACCCATTATGATAAGTCAAGGGTTCCCGTTAGCAAGCCGACCCAGGTAGTAATGGAAACATACCGCCGGATATCCGCAGAAAAGTCTGCCAGGCGCCGCTCGTAATCATTGCCCTCCTCTAACTCGGCCGCAACCTTCCACGGCATGTTAAAGGCTTCCACTAATATGAAGATGATAGTCATAAAAATGAGCACAATGCTGGACACCGCCTCGACAACCCCGCCAATCAAGCTGGCATAAAGGTCCAGCAATTTTCCGGGGTCAAACAAATCGCCTGTCGCTGAAGAGTTGCCCCGGTCTAATCCGACGCCTGCAAGAAAATCAGCAATCGATTCTTTGATGCTCAAAATCTCGTCTTCGTAAGTTGGTATAAGCTCACCCAGTTGATCAACAGCGACAATTAATGTTACGACAAGAAAACCGCCCACAGCCAATATAGCCAGAAAAGTGACAACAAATGCCAACCAACCAGGGGCTTTCTTCTCCTGCAGCTAGAAGAACAGCGGGCTGGCGCTGAGAACAACAATCCAGGCAAGCAGCACAGGAACGATAATACCCGAAGCCCCTTTAACGACGATAAGGGCTATCCCCGTGCCAGCCACGCCCAGGATAAATCTAAGAGTAAACGAGAGACCACCTTTAGACATGGCTTAACTCCTTAATGAAACAGTCCTTGTCCATTTTTACAGACTCTCTTATTTTTCCGTTTTTCTGTAATCTTTATTCAGGACGGGTCAATTCTTTTCATCTTCATGCTGAATATTCTCAGCCCTCATCCTTCATCCTTCCCACTCCTCTTCCCATTTGTTTTGCTGACCCAACTTTTCATGAGATGGTGAACTGCTGCTGCACCAATAAGGGTGTCATCATCAGTGGGCAGCTCCACAGGTTGGAGCAAAAAGGGTTGGGTCTGATATCCGCCCATTCCACCATGGCAGCCGATGAGCTCCTCAAAAGCGGCCACCTCGTTGGTCTCGATGTTATAGAAGCTGTTTACCAGGATATCTGGACAGTTGGGGAAGGTGTCCTCCCTGATAAGGTGTTGGGACGCTCGAGGTCCAAAAGGCTTTAAGGGATCCTCTCCCTCGATCCTTTCTTCAGTCAGATAATTGCGGCCGCTGGCCCCAATCACCACCGGTCCATGCTCTTCAGAGTGAACCATCACAAACCCAATGCCTTCATGGCTGACAAGACCTTCGAGCATTCCGGGGAAAATCGCTTCGATTTCTTCAAGGGTAGCCCGTTCGCTTCGATGTGTTCCATAGACCAAACCAAGATTGCCTGAAGCCATTACGACGACATCAGGAAGATCATCCCCCTTAACTTCATCGGCCGACAGGATTTTAGGATTGGCGATCACAACCTCTTTTTCTTCTTCTGTGTAACGTTTCACTCTCCTGGCGGCGCTCCGGGCAGTAGCACTTTTCTCATTTTGCATCGCATCGGCCAACATGGCGTTGATGTTCCCAACACCTTCGCTGGGTTCTTCGAACTCGCCCACCAGGTATTCGCTGGTTAATTCTTGCACCAATTCAGCCAATGACTTCCCGTACCGCTGTTTAAATGTCGAACCACCGCTCTGACCGTGATCCGATAAGATAACAAAGTGATACGGTCTGGGCGCCTTTTCGGCCGCGCTCTCCAAACGAGCAAATTGCTGGTCAATCTTGTGGAGGGCATCAAAAGCATCATGGGTTTCGACACCCGAATGGTGGGCCACCTCGTCATAGCCAACAAATGTGGTATAGGCGCTGGGCACACCGGCGAACATGTCGCCGATCAAGGTATAAATATTCAACTCGCGCAAAAAGACGGTCGTCCCACCTCTAACGAGAGCATACATGAAATTACGGTGGTGCTTGTCAAGACGCGGCCGTACATCTTTGCGCCGCTGCTGCCAAAATCGATAGCGCTCAAGAATAATGTCCCATATCAGCAGCAGCAGAGTACGTGAAAAATTATATGGATCGGCGAAATAAGCATAGAAGTCAGCGGTGTGAAACCTGGACATGTCCTTAATCGTACTGGCTGTGGTCATGACGTTAGGCGCATCACCTGACAACAGGTTCCCCCTGCTGGCGCCGCCGTCAACCAACAATCCGTTTTTGTCTGAGTGCTCTTGCTCGATAATGGCCACTTCATCGGGATTGCTGGAAGCTACAATTATCCGCCGGTCCCGGTCGTACCATCGAAAAGCCGGAATGTTGTGATTATTGCCATGCAGCAGGCCAGCCTGGCTGGCAGAGGTTTGCGATGAGAGATCGGTTTCCCATCCCAATAGCTGGTGGCTGCCTTCATCCAGCCACCGTTTCATGGTCGGTGTGTAGCCTAGCTCCATTGCCTTTTCCAGGACCGGTTTCGCCAGACCATCGATCTCTAGAAAGAAAACACCCGGTTCATCAGTTTCTATAACATCTTTACGCTTACGCATGCGTTTGTTAATGACATTTCGATAGTAGGACCCATCATCGTCTATTGTCAGCAGGGTGCTTAATATAACGTTGACAGCCGTCACTCCCAGGGCGGCAATGGTTGCTGTCCAAAGGCTGTTCACCTCAAAGCCATCGATGATTAACGATGCCAGCCAGATCATGACTCCGTTGAGTACGAGAAACAGCAGCCCACCGGTGAAAACGGCGAAAGGCAGCAGGATTCGACTCAAGAGGGGCCACAGTAAAGCATTCAACAAGCCGATGAACGCTACTGCGAAGATGGCGGTGCCTAAACGGTCTATAACTAACCCTTTTAATAGGATAGCCATCAATATGAGACCGATTACCTCGAAAATGCCAATGATTAAAATCCGGACCACCGGATGTCTTGATAAAGATCTTTTTCTTTTCATCGTTCTCTAAAAATGACCTCCAAATTTCTTGCTGAACTTGTTTTATCTACACCTCTAACCAAAAACACGCTTACGGTTTCCGAATCCACCGCCAGCGTAGCTCAGGACATCAACCGCAATTGCTGCTAAGAGGAGAACAATATCTAAGCCTCCAAGACCGTTAGGCGTAACGAGGACATAAACCAATGTTGTCCAGGGTAGGAAAATGATGCCCAGGATTGGCCAGATAATCGAGCCAAAAACCGAATTCCAACGGGCCGTGTCAAAAATCCACCAGATGACATTAGCTACCCGAGGTCCCAGCAACAAAAGAATTGTGAATTAACAGCACATCGAATAATCCCTCCTGTACTCTTAATATATGGTTTACATAAAAAGAACCGGTTGTTTGATGAAATTACAAACTGACTCTAATTCCAAGCTATAAAGCTGAGGATTGAAATATATCAGAACATTTCACGATAGAAATGCCTAAATAATTGTCCTTCAGCCGCAGGGAACTTGAAAGTCCGATTAATGTAATTTGCCGAACGATCCCAAGATCAAAATTTCTTGATCTTCAGGTAGAAAGCTTTTTTCATCAATCCAGGTTATTTCTAGCCCGGTTAGAACTATTCTTTATCTTTTGCTTTTTTCTTTGCTTTTTTTGAGCTCTTCTTCTTTTTAGACTTCTTTTTCCCTTTTTTATCTTTGTCCTTCTTCTTTCCCTTTGACTCCTTACCTTTCTTACTTGGCGCG
>BTQB01000078.1:0-9245 GCA_036985655.1 Anaerolineae bacterium
TTACGTGAGCGCTGTCAGCAAGCGGCCATTATCCAAGGGCGTAGAAACTGATTTTCAAACCTGGATCGTCAGTCGCTTTGGCCAAAAAGTTTTTGACATTAATTTTGGACCTTATACAGCCAAGGTTTGGGGGGAACCACCCGAGAATTTATCTGCTGACCTGGCTAAATTGCGGGTGTCTGCGCCCAACTTAGCCCAAGTCATCTTGCGCCTTGTATTGCCGGCCAATATGGTCAACAGTCCCTATGTAACTGAATTTTGGTATCCAAGAAGTGGGATTGGGCGAATAGCCGATCGGCTGGCGGAAGAAGTTGTTAAGCTAGGGGGCGAAATATGGCTTGATCACTCAATCGAGGGTTTTAACCGTATTGATAGCCGGATTGATTCCCTGACTGTTTCATGTAAGAGAAAAAGCATGATATTACCTTGTAATTGGCTGTTATCCTCTTTACCTTTACATCAGTTGATTCATCGAATGACACCCCCGCTGCATAAGGCGCTTATTCATGCAGCTGAGCTGCCTTACCGGGCCTTGATCTTCTTATTTATAATGGTTGATAGACCTGAAATTGGCCAGGATCACTGGCTTTATTTCCCGGAAGGGCGGTTCCTGTTTAACCGGGTGAGTGAGCCGAAGACTTTTAGCCCAATACTTGCTCCCCCGGAAAAAACGTCTCTCTGTGCAGAAATCACTTGCAATAAGGGCGATGAACTCTGGAATATGCGTGTTGATGCTTTAGCTGATCAAGTCATCAGCGATCTGGAACTTGCTGGGTTAATCCAGTCATCTGAGGTTGAAGGTTATTTCTCAGATCGTTGTCGTTGGGGGTATCCGGTTTATAAAGTGGGTTACCAAAGCCATTTGAGCGAACTTAAAGAAACCGTCGCGCGTTTTGAAAACGTGGTGACCTTTGGTCGTCAGGGAGGTTTTGATTATGGGAACATGTCTGATGCAATAGCCAGTGGGTTAACGGCCGCTGAAACTTTATTGGATGCTTGAGGTTAGGACCAACATTAATTCATCCGAATTTCGCATGGGAGGAACACGATGTCAAAGGAATTTTTTACGAATAGGCGCCAATTAACAAAATATACCCTCTTCAGTGTCATCATTATTGCCCTTTTATGGGCAGTGTGGACCGCTATTGTTGTTCGGGACAGGCCGGCTACCATAGCCGATGTCTCCGGTTCGGTGTTTTTCAGCCCAGCGAACAGTTCTCAGTGGGAAACCGCTCGAATTGGCCAGGTGCTTTACCGGGGTGATCAGCTGTTAACCAATTCTCCCGATGGCGGCGTCCTGGTTATATTCAATGACGGGAATATTGCCTTTCGATTAGAGGATGATTCCTTGGTAACACTAAACGCCCGTTGGAATCATGTGCTCCAAAGAGGGAGCGGCGGGCTTTTTCTGAGCCAGGGAACGCTCAGGGCAGAAACCCAAGGAGGTGTCAGCGAGAATTATACTCGGATGCGTATTGACACGCCGACTGCCTGGGCAGATATTCAAGGAACTCGTCTTATTGTTCAGGTCTTGAATGAACAGCTTGCCACGCTGGTATCATCCCTGTCCGGAGAGGTTCACATCAAGGCTAAGCCGGATCAGGCCGTTCTTTACATGGACGACGCCAACCCCGTGAAATCAAAGGATTTTACAATTTCTGATAACGAGACAATGATAGTTTACGTCGATTCCGGTTCACAACCATCATTGTCTTTGAGCAACCATCAAGGCCGGGTTAAGGACAGAATAACTGGGAAGGGCGTCGGGAATGTTTTGGTAAATGTCGTCGGAGATCCTGCCTTATTTGCCGAAACGAATAAGGATGGCTACTTCGAAATATCGAGTTCGGCAGCCAATGGCGAGCTGATCATCGCTGGTGCGACCAGCCAGGTTTCAGGAGATCTTGAGCTAATCACACAGGTGGGCCAGGTAAGGGGCCAGGTGCTAGACTTCTTTAACTATAAAGGCGTAAAAGACATCAAGGTTTTTCCATTGGGTAATCCAGCGTTGACCACTTCAACCGGATCCGATGGCAACTTTGTGATCCAGGAACTGCCGGTTGGCGCTCACACGCTAATCCTGAGCGGGGGAGGATATTTGCCTACTATCGCCGAGGTGACTATTTCTCAAGGGGTTCACCACGCTCTCGGACAGATTCGCCTGGTTCCATTAGATAGCGAGCTAAATTTTCTGCCAATTATCATTAATGATTTTCGTCAATACCCGTAAACTCGGGCCGACCGATCAACGTATTCTAGAGTGTTGGTTAATTGGCGCCTCCTGTCTTGCTGATCTTTTTAATTTCTTGAAATTAACTTGAGTGAAGTTTCGATTCACGGGCAGAAGAGTGTTCTCTCTTTGTCAATGCGCAGGTGGCTGGTGCGAGGACTGCCCTGGTTCATCATACTGCTTGTGTTCGGCCTGCGTCTCTGGATAGTCCAGACCAGCGGGTTAATGTATGATGAGCCTGTGACACTCCACATCGCCCAAAGAATTTATGATGGCGAACTCCCCTACGTAGATTTTTTCGAGCACCATTCACCATTGCCCTGGTATATTTTGGCGCCATTCTCCCCCTTTTCCTTGTGGCGCCTCCAGCGTGCTTTTATCGCTCTACTCGGCGCTCTGGCATTAGTTGGTTTATACCATATAAGCAGCCGAGCCTGGGGTATTAGGGCTGGTCTACTTGTAGTGCTCCTTGGTGGTCTCTCGCCACTCTGGCAGCGCCAGGGCAACATGCTCATCCACGATTCTTTTCTCTTAGTTGCCTTGACCGCAACCTTAATTATTTGGTGGTATGTGCAGCAGAAACCAACTACCCTTGGTTGGCTATTGGTCGGGATGAGCGCTGGACTCATGATTCTCAGTAAGCAAACAGGCATCCTATCGGCCCTTGCCCTTGGTTTAATAACCCTCTACACGACCAGATCTTTAAGGGCTGTTGCCGCCTATCTTATCGGGCTGATCTTACCTTCGTTACCCTTGCTGCTGTTGTTTTCCGGCAATTACGATCTCCTATACCAAGGTCTCGTAGGTTGGAATGCAACCGCCAATGCCTATTTGCCTTCTAACCCTAAATTGGCGCCATTCTTTAATGATGTGTTTTCGGCCAATCCTGTGCTCTGGTCTGTCGGAGTCGTGATCGGGGTGGGTGCATTGACCCTGCTTAACTTTATCTCACCTCGTGTAAAATCTATAAGCTTGCTGAGAGCGGCCGGGTTAATAGTTCTATTTACGTTAGGTTTTAACTGGTTCATCTCAAGCCAAACCTTCGGTCAATATTACCTTCAGGCTGTTGTTCCGTTGATTTTATTATCGGCATGGGGGCTGGATCGTTTTCTGCGATACCCGCTGCCAAAGGTTGTTCGTTATGCCTCCATATTGATGCTGCTTTACCTGGGCGTTCTAAATCCACTTATGAATGTGATCACCCCATGGACGCCTGATCAGAAGGAAAAACTGGCCATCAGCAGTTGGCTGCGGGAAGAAGTTGGCCAAGGGATGGTCTGGGAACCGTGGACTTACTACTCTTACTTAGCTGAGCTCGACTTTGACTTCTACTATCCATTCCTCTCAGTTCATTCGATGCGCAATGATCCTTCACTGCCTACCATCGATGGACAATCCTTCATTCCCCTTGACCAGTACCTCGACGAGAACCAGATCGAATGGGTCGTCGTTCATCAGCCGCTGCTTCCTGGCTTAGAGCAGCATTTGGATCGATTGTTCAAGGCCGGACCTGATGACTGGCAAATAGTTCAAACATTTCAGGTTACCCGGTATGCATCGGAAGCAGGGATGCAGAATCACCTGTGGACTCCCTGGTGGAAGCCTGAAGAATTCTTTGAGGAGGTGACCATTGTACGCAGGCATCCGGGGCAAAGGCAAGGTGGCCTTGTAGGCCAGATAACTATTCGTAATCCCGGTCGTTATCCCAATCTATTTCTAGAGATCCAGCATTTGGGGGGAGTGGATCGGTATAATCTCGATGACTCATCCGAATTCGGTCAAGTTTATCGCCTGGGTTGGCATCAAACAGGCCACTCCTTTTTCCTCAGTGGCGGCGTGATTCTCGCGGACCACTGGAAGTTCTCAAACTCGCCATCAGATCTGGTAATTAAAGCTATCTTTACTGACAGCCAGAACCATGAAAGTCCATTTTACTTTCAGATCCAGCTCAAAAGAGACTCCGAGGGCCGCTTTTGCCCAAAGTGTACCCTGACCTTAAAGTGCGAGCGGCCGGAACCAAACATTAGTAAATGTAAGTCTGCGGATATCCAGGAAGTTTTAAATGTCGAAGCCAAGGAATACAGTTCGTTTGATCAATAACGATGGTTAAGAACTTAAAAGAACGTATCCAGAGAAATTCAACCTTTGATCTTTTACTTCTGGCGGGATTGTGGCTACTTCAATTGCTGAACAATGCCATTTGGCTTCATTTAGACAACTATCCACCGGGCTGGGATAGCGCTCATCATCTAACGATGAGCTTGCGATGGCTTCGCTTCTGGAGCGCTCCGAGCTTGATCCATCTAAAACAGGTCGCCGCTGCGTCATCCTATCCACCACTCACCTATCAAATCACCATCCCCTTCTATTTATTGTTCGGTCAAGATGCCGATGTAGCCATATTGGCCAGCAATTCACTGTGGCTTGGACTGCTTATTTTTGCAACTTATAGGTTGGGTCGAGAAATCTTTAGTCGCGCTGCAGGCTTGGTTGCCGCTGTACTGGTAAGTTTT
This sequence comes from Anaerolineae bacterium, assembly GCA_036985655.1. GTDB lineage: Bacteria > Chloroflexota > Anaerolineae > Promineifilales > Promineifilaceae > UBA11865. The sequence continues at coordinate 4,744 of BTQB01000078.1, forward strand.
TTCCCGCTCATTGTCGCCTTTGAAAGAGAGTTCTACCTTGATTTGGCGCTGACCGCGGTTGTAACCCTAGCCTTGTGGCTGTTGGTACGCTGCGGCCGTTTTGATAACCGCTGGCGAGCTGTAGCCCTGGGTTTAGTTCTGGGATTCGGTACGCTCATCAAATGGCCTTTTATCTTTATTATCGCTGGACCATTGGCTGCAACATTCTTTCTTAATGTATACCGCCGGACATGGTCTCGAGGGAGCCTTGCCAATCTTGGTCTGAGCATCGGCATTATGATGTCCATTGCGGCTGCTCAATCTATGTTCAACTTCCTCTTCTTGCCAGGCAGCCTGTACAACTTCGAAAATGTGGTTCAACTGGTAACGGGCTTTGCTGGGGCAGCGGGCCATCCACCCTGGTATACCTTCGATGGTTTCTTTTATTATGGTCTTTCGCTTGTTAATGATCAGGTGAGCTTTCTCTTTGCTATCTTGTTTCTGGCCTCGATACCCGCTTTCTTACGGGTTGCGAAGCGCGGCCGCCTGGTGCTGATTGCGGGCATCACCATTACTTATCTTCTAGCTACACTGGTGCCTATTAAAGAACAACGTATTACTATGCCTTACCTTCCGCTGCTTGCTGTGGTCAGCGCCGTGGGTCTCACATCCATTAGACGCCCCCAGTTTAGATACGCCCTCCTTATCCTGGTTTTCTCCCTGGGATTTCTCCAATATTGGGCTATAAGTTATGGTTTATCCTTCTTACCCCAGGAATTGTCAGTGAGAAATTCTTGGGTCGAGATCTTTGTTTATGATCAACATATGGTTCGCAGCCCGAGAGATTTTCAACTTAAGCCTGGCCTTTGGCGACACAGGGAGGTGTTGGATGCCATCCGGCTTGATTCAGTCGAGGTCGGCTTCCAATCTCCTCTACAAGTGCCGCTCATCGCTAATACCGCTACTTATAATCCGAACACCTTCAATTACTTTTCTTACCGCGATAACCTGGCGATCGATTTTTTATATGTTTGGAGATGGTATGCCTCGCCGCTTGATCTGGAAGGATACCCATTCGACTATCTGGTTTTGAAGAGCGAGGCTAATACGGAGTTGGAGACTTGGGACAAGGCAGGCATTGACCAGGCCCAGGCCTACATCCGCGATCACCAGGATGAATTAACCTCTATCTACCGCTCTGTTTTACCCGACGATTCCGAAGTGGTGGTTTATCGGCGAGGTGGCGCCATTTCTAACGACAAGGGTTCCTAACCGTTCCCTCTCCGCCGGAACCACCGCAGCTTACAATAACTGGACGCAGCGTTACATTTCGCGCACCCAACTAAATAACGGGAACTGTCATCCAGTTGGACCTGACGGCCCGTGTTTGAGCTTGTAGACTAGGAGGATCGCGGCCGAAGCGCCCTTGAATTGGAACAAGCAGCGTATCGCCTCAGCCCCTCATAAGGGAGTCTTGCCTTAATCGCCCAAAACCTCTCCCACATTGGGCAATTTTAGATGGTTCCAGGTGGATACCGTAACCGAATATTGAGTCAGTGTAAGCCGTATTAGGGACTGGAACCGACTTAAGCACATTCGAGTCACAATACCGGTTACGGATAGATATCCGCCACCAGCGAAAAGCGGGCCAGTTTCTTTTGCCGATCTATTTCGAAGTGGTACCTATGTTAAGCGCCCTCCACTTTGGCTTGCCAGGAAGAAACCGGGGAGCCTTTCATATTTATGACCAGAAACAGTTTTGCGAGTGTTTTTCGCACTCACTTTATGCTACCCATCAATCATCGATATTACCTGTCTAAATGACTGTTTTGCATGATCGTTATCGATATACGATAATGTATTTCGATAACGTTGCACGATACCAGGACTTTGAATGACTAAGTACCGTGGCCAAAGCTCGGTTCAAAATTTATGACCTTTTGGCTAAGAACCACCAAAGACAAATAGTTGAAAGGTGTTTGTTGCTGCCATATATTGTCGTCTGTGCCACTGCGCTGATTGTTGCGGCCTTGACTTTGTTTTCTGGCTTTGGCCTGGGCACGCTGCTCATGCCAGCCTTCGCCTTATTCTTTCCTGTAACTGTGGCCGTGGCAGCCACAGCCGTCGTTCACTTAGCCAACAATCTTTTTAAGGTCGCCCTCGTCGGCCGTATGGCGGATATGGGTGTAGTGATCCGGTTTGCCACCCCTGGCGTGATAGCGGCGATGATAGGGGCGTGGCTGCTAAGCACCTTTGCCGGCATGTCCCCTCTGTTCAACTACCAGCTAGGATCAAGGCCCCATGAGGTAACGGTTGTGAAGCTGGTTATTGCCGTCATCATCTTCTTCTTTGCGCTCTTTGAACTACTGCCACGGATGCGAAGGCTTACATTTGACCGTAAATTCCTACCCCTCGGTGGGGCGCTTTCTGGTTTCTTCGGCGGCCTCTCTGGAAACCAGGGCGCTTTACGTTCTGCTTTTCTCATCAAAACCGGTTTGGACAAGGACGCCTTCATAGGCACCGGGGTGGTAGCAGCTGTGATGGTGGATATCGCCCGGCTTCTTATTTATGGGCTGGTCTTTTACACCTATTCGTTTAAGACCTTGGAAAACAGCACTGTTGGATTGGTTGTGGCAGCAACATTGGCAGCTTTCGTTGGCTCCTTTATCGGCCGGCGCTTACTCAAGAAGGTGAAACTGCGTACCGTGCAGGTGATTGTTGGGTTGATGCTCGTCTTGTTAGGCATTGGTCTTGGGTCGGGCCTGCTGTAGCGCTGTACTTGGTGGAGGAAACAGGCATGATGGCCTGGGCCAATACATGGTTGTCATCGAGGTTAACCATCCTTCCCTTCAAAGTCAGCTCCTTCTGGTTCATTTTGAGTGAGGCAGCGCATGACCTACCATGGTGCTTAATATGTTGTTGCCTGAAATAATGTCGATTCGGGTTGGTTTGCTTGACCGGGGCAGCAGAATGTATTATGCTATTATCGTTACAAGATAACGATACGCGATAACGCTAGGCGATATTAATGATTCGGGATTTCTTCCTGGGTTTTATAAAAATCCATATCTTATACCACGCAACTGAGGAACCGATCTATGGCCTCTCCATGATCGAGGAGCTGGCATCGCATGGCTACGACTTAAGCCCCGGAACCCTATATCCCATTCTGCATAAATTGGAGGACCAGGGGTACCTCCAATCAGAAAAGCGTGTAGTCGAAGGAAAAGTGCGAAGATACTATACGGCTACGCCGACCGGCGAGGACGCGCTCGCTGAAGCATATGCAAAAGCTCGCGAATTACTGAACGAAATTGGTGGGAGTGTCGCTGTCGAAGGAGGTTAGGTGGGGATCATTCTTCTATCTAAGAGGAATCCCAGTTCAGCTTTTCAATCATCCAAGACAAGTGACATAGATAATTTCATATAAATGACAACCATCACTGATTATTAATGCCTATCATAAGCTACACTTATAGTGATTTTTGCCAGAGGGGAAGGTTGGGGGCTTCAAATGTGGTCGTCTGCCACCTCAAATAATCAGTAAATGACCATAGTCATGCAAAGGTAATTGACCCTTGTAACCCAGAACAGGTATTTATTGGTTTAGTCGTAGGGAAGCTTTGTCGAGTTTTCTCTAACGATACGTTTCTATAGGAGGGAAACTATGAAACGAGCAATATGGGTTTGTGGTCTGCTGCTGCTGACTGCGGCTCTCTTATTGGCAGCTTGTGCCGGCGAGGAAGGCGCCCAAGGACCGCCCGGTCCAGAGGGTCCAGCAGGGCCGGCAGGGCCAGAGGGTCCGGAAGGGCAACCAGGCCCGGCGGGGCCAGAAGGTCCGGCAGGGCCACCAGGGCCAGCTGGCGAGGCAGGCCCCGAAGGCGTTGGTTTTGCACCACCATCTTACGTCGGTGGAGAAGCCTGTGCCGAGTGCCACCAGGAAACCTTTGATGTCTTCACCCAAAGTGGCCATCCTTATAAATTATCAAAGGTGGTCGATGGCCAACCGCCAGAGTATCCTTTCACCGAGATTCCCAGCCCGCCGGAAGGCTACACCTGGGACGATATCAGTTATGTGATTGGTGGTTACAATTGGAAGGCGCGTTTCATCGACCAGGAAGGCTACATCATCACCGGTGACTCGGAGGATGCTACTACCCAATACAACTTCTACAACCCTGTGCTGGATATGGGCGACAATTGGGTTGGCTATCACGCTGGCGAGGTTGAGAAGCCATACGATTGTGGTACATGCCATACGACCGGATATAGTCCCGAGGGCAATCAGGACGGTTTGCCGGGATTGATCGGCACCTGGTCTGAAGGCGGTGTCTGGTGCGAGGAGTGCCATGGCCCAGGCAGCGCTCACGTCGAGTCTCCTATGTCCTTCAGCATGGACATTGATCGCGACGGCGCGGCTTGTGGCGACTGCCATTTCCGAGGTGCGATAGAAGAAGTTGACGCCAAGGGTGGTTTCATCAAGCATCACGAACAATACGAAGAGTTGTTCCAGAGCAAGCACA